>JABUTE010000152.1 GCA_021443825.1 Bacillota bacterium | reverse complement strand
GAATATCCGTCAAGATAATTGTCTTCTATATATTTACAGCATCCATTTGCTTTTTTTAGGCAGCTTACAGAACAACCAAAACCGGCGGGGGGATCTTACCCGCAGGGGCTTCGCAGGATCCTGGGCACGGCCTGTTTGCCTTCTTGCTGAAAAAACTGTTTGAGATTTTTATATAACTCGCATTTTAAATTATATAATTTAGAATGTAGACTATGTAATAACTGGTATAAAGTTTGCGAAATCCGCCTGTGACAGGAAAGCGGGGGCGCCGGCCAAAGCCTGAATTTTATGTTCGCGTTTAACATAGCAGCGCCCCCGGGTGGCCCGCCTGCTTTGTAAAGTCTGATTTTCGGATATCAGATATTGCTTCTATCAAAATTAGATATAGAAAAGGTTATATAAGGATATGATTTTTTTTCTTGAAGCATTTGTGAAGAAGTGATATAAATTATTTGTAAGTTATTATTTAGCCGATTACAAAACGCAATCTTTTTACATCTTTCGCTGTATTTTTAATCCGGCGATATGTAATCGGTATCCACCAATGATCATGAAAGGCAGTATGGGTACCATGACTGAAACGACCATCAGATATGTTCGGTAAAGCGCACCGGTGTTTTTGCAGGTGCGCGGTATCAAGAACATCAGCAATTATCTAAGATCATCACCCAAGATCATCACCCAAAATATTTCGGAGGATAATTATGGAATATTTAAAAATCGCGAATAGTTTAGGCATGTGGATCTCTTGTATCCCCGCTGTAGTCCTGGTAATCTTCCAGGCTGCTCTCTTCTTTAAGAAGGCATGGGAAACCGGTCCCAAGATCGGTGTTACCGAAGCACAGATGAAAGAAGCTGCAAAGTCTTCGTTCGTCGCTTCGATCGGCCCCTCCCTCGTAATCGTATCCGGTATGGTATCTCTGCTTGCTTCCGTAGGCGGACCCCTCGCTTGGATGAGACTCGCATTTATCGGTTCTGTAATGTACGAGCTGCCTGCTGCTGACCGTGCTGCTACCGCAGCCGGCTGCCACCTGGGTACCGACGACATGACCGGTGAAGCATTTGCAAACTGCGCATGGATCATGACTGTTTGCTGCCTCGGCTGGATCCTCGTTTCCGCTCTGTTCACCGACAAGATGGACGACTTCAGAAGCAAGGTTACCGGCGGCAGCTCCGAAGCAATCGTTGCTCTTACCGCCGGCGGCGGCATGGGCGGCTTCGGCTACATGGTTTGCCAGAGAGCAATGTATACCTCCTACGGACCTTCCCAGATCGCTAACGCAGTAGCTGCTCTTGTCGGCCTTGTCGTTATGTGGTTCATGCAGACCTACATCCAGAAGACCGATGCAAAATGGGCAAAGCAGTTCGGTATGACCATTGCAATGTTCCTCGGAATGATTGCCGGTGCTATCTTCCTTCCCAGGTAAGATCAGTACCCTGTAATCCGTAGTTGAAAACCATTTTGTAATAGGAGAATAACAATGGAAAATAATAACGTTTATAAGAATAATTTCTTACCATTTATCGTTAAATGGGGCCGCGGAACCAACCTGCTGGGTATCCTGCTCGTATTCGGACCTTGCCTTTACTTAGGTCTGCAGGGCTATTGGCCTGACTGGGCAGCCTTCGGCGCCGCCTTTGCGATCCAGTTCCCCCTCGTATGCTCCGCATACATCAGAGAGCCTATCTCTTACTTCACCATGCTGGGCGTTCCCGGAACCTATATGGCATTCCTTTCCGGTAACATTTCCAACCTGCGTGTACCCTGCTCCTCCATCGCTACTCTGTCCGCAGGTATCGAAGAAGGTACTGACAAGGGCACCATCACCGCAACCATCGGCTGCGCTACTTCTACCTTCGTATCCACCATCTTCCTTACCGTCGGTGTTATCTGCGGTTCCTGGCTGCTGAGCCTGCTGCCTCCCATCGTAACCTCTGCACTGAACCTGCTGCTGCCCGCACTGTTCGCTGCTCTGCTTGCAAACTATGCATTCACCGCTAAGAAGCTGGCCCTCATCGTAATTCCCGCAGACATCATCGTCTACTTCCTGCAGCTGAAGGGTGCCTTCAACTTCCTTCCCGCTTGGGCACAGTCTGCTGTTCCTCCCATCATCTGCTCCTTCGGTGCAATGGGTCTGGGCGTTGTAATGGCTAACAAGAAGAAGGCTTAATGCAAGTCCTCTGATCGGTTTATTTACAAAATAACTTACAAATAACTTACACAATCCAATATTCTAAAGAACTAAGAACGGCCTTCAGTTCCTTTTTCAGGGGCTGAAGGCCCATTCTCAATAAGGAGTATCAAATAATGGATCATTCTGTAATCACTAATGCCATCAAGCAGAACGAAGCTGCACTGATCGAAGTCGCAAGCAAGATGTGGGAATGCCCCGAGACCGCTTACAACGAAGTAAACGCCTGCAAGTGGACTGCTGAATTCCTCAAGGAGCACGGCTTTGAAGTCGAGGTCGGTTATGTCGATATGCCCACCGCCATCAAGGCAACCTGGGGCAAGGGCCATCCCATCATCGGTATCCTGGGCGAATACGATGCACTTCCCGGCATGAGCCAGAAGGTTTGCACCACCAAGGATCCCATCGTTGCCGGCGGAGCCGGACAGGGCTGCGGCCACAACCTGCTGGGCGTTGCATCTCTGGGTGCCGTTCTCGGTATGAAGGCTGATCTGGAAGCTACCGGTGCAGAAGGCACTGTTGTTTACTATGGCTGCCCCGGTGAAGAAGTTCTGACCGGTAAGGCATTCATGGCAAGAAACGGCGCATTCAAGGACATCGATCTGGCCATCTCCTGGCACGGCAGCTCCTCCAACATGCTGACCGACGGAACCATGACCGGTCTGAACTCCGCCATCTTCCACTTCAAGGGCAGAACTGCTCACGCAGGCGGCGACCCCCACAACGGCCGTTCCGCTCTGGATGCTGCAGAGCTGACCTCCGTAGGCGCCAACTACCTGAGAGAGCATGTTACCTCCGACGTAAGAATCCATTACGTTTACAAGGAAGCCGGCACCGCTCCCAACATCGTTCCCGATAAGGCCTCCGTATGGTACTATGTACGCGCTATGTCCAGAGACGCCATCGAAAACACCTACAACAGACTGGTAAAGGTCGCTGAAGGTGCTGCTCACATGACCGAGACCGATCTGGAAGTCGAATTCCTGGGCGGCTGCTACAACACCATGAACAGCAAGGTAATGCTCCAGGCTGCTCACGAAGCAATGAACGAAGTAACTCTGCCCCAGTGGACCGAAGAAGAAAAGGCCTTCGCTGCTGCTCTCAACGAACAGAGCCCCATGTACGAAGCCTTCAAGACCTCCGGCGCTCTGGAGAACGGACCTCTTTGCACCACCGTTGGTGAGATCCTCCATGCCGATGGCTACGGCTCCACCGACGTAGGCGATGTAATGCACGTTGTTCCCTGCGTTCAGGTCAACACCGCTTGCTGGAATCTGGCTGCTCCCGGACACTCCTGGCAGATCACCGCTTGCTCCGGTATGTCCATCGGACACAAGGGCATGCTCTACGGTGCAGAAGTCATGGCTGTCTGCGCTTCCAAGTTCTATCATGATGCCGCAAAGGTTCAGGCTGCAAAGGACGAATTCGCTGCAGCAATGAACGGCAGAACCTACAAGTGCCCCATCCCCGCTGAAGTACCCGTACCCCAGCCCAAGTAATTAAAAACCAACCCATAAAAAAGAGGCTGCGCGGCTTTGCCGCGCAGTTTTTTTGTGGGGCAAACCCCTTGCAGAAGACCGTCCGCTCGAGATTTTACAAACCGCATAAAGTATGTTATAATACCTACCTATGTGTATAAAAAAATGTGTTCATGCGATCCGAACAGACGGCAAAAAGCTGCTGCTGCCGGCGCTCTTTGCGCTGTCCGTATTTCTGGCCGCGCTGCTGTTTCCGGCAAGTGCCGATGCGGCAGACGCCGATCTGCCCTATGCAAAGGATCTCAATTATCTGTATAAAGATATCTATGTGGACGGCTATCATATCCATAACTGGCAGCTGCAAAACTCCGTCACGGTAAGCGATGGCTCTGCCTACATTCCGCTGGACGAGCTGTTCTGCTCCATGCTGGGCCTTTCGATGGAGCAGCATGCAGGCCGCTATGAGCTGGTGCTCCGTGAGCCGCAGGCATATCCCGGGCCCGAGAGCCCCGAGATCATCGCCAATCATTTCGCAGATCGGCAGAGCATCCGGATCCATAAGGATGCCAGCTTTTATCTGGTCGATGGGTTTACCGACGATGCTCCTTCTCCTGAAAAGGAACTGGAAGCGGCCGTCAGAAGCAGCTTTGCGGGCTACTACGCCGACCTTTGCTGCCAGTATCTGGGCCCCGCCGGCCGCGGCTTTGCCCGTCTGGTTCTGGGCGAAGAGCCTCTTCCCTCCCGGACAGGCCGGCTTCTTAATATCAATGCCAACGATGTCTTTGATTCCGAAGGGGTGCTCTATATCCGGCTGACGGCTCTGACCGAAGCGGAAGAGCTGCCTTATTCTGTCTATTTTGATTCCTACGGCGGGCTTTCCATCAGCACCGATCCCCAAACGACGGCCGAAGAGCAGTTCAGTGAAAACAACCGCAGCTATATTAAAGGCCGGGTCGATTACATGCGCAAGGTGCAAAAAGCTCTTACCGAAAACGACGCCATTCTGCTGGAATACCTGTTTCGTCACGAGGCAGCCGTCAACGGCATCAGCGAAGACCTGATCATGGGTGTGGCCCGCACCGAGAGCCGCTACAGCCTGGGCTATTTCTATCAGGTTCCCATCGGGCTGATGCAGCTGATGCCCTCCACGGTAACAAGAGGAGGCTATACCCTCACCTTTGCCCGCACCGTTCACGGAAACATCCAGTTCGGCGCTGCCTATATCGCCCGCAATATCAAGGTCTACAACGGCGAGACCTTAGGCCTCACCGCCTATAACCAGGGCGGCGGAGCCGTTACCGGAGGAACCTACAGTCTAAGCTATGCCGAAAAGGTGTTCGGCTACCGAGAAGAGCTGCAAAGCTATTGCACCGCCAGCGGCTGCTCCAACGAATTTCTTTCCGTATCCGAAAACGTCTGTCCGTAAAGGAGCTCCCTCATGAGCTACAGAGTCAAGCTGGATCTGTTCGAAGGCCCCTTCGAGCTGCTGATCTATCTGATCGAGCATGCCCGCATGAGCGTCTACGATATTAAGATCGCAGAGATCACAACCCAATATCTGGAATATGTGGCCGAGCTGAAGACCATCGAACCTCAGCTGGCACAGGAATTCATGGTGCTGGCGGCCGAGCTGATCGAGATCAAATCGCGGATGCTGCTGCCCCGTCCGGCAGAAGACACCGAGGGTGAGGAGGCCGAGGATCCCCGCCGGCTGCTGGTGCAGCAGATCCTTGAATACCGCCGGTTTAAAGAAATTGCCGCCTTTTTGGACGAGCAGCAGGAGCTGACCTCGTTGATGTATACCAAGCCGCAGGAGGATCTTTCCCGTTGGACGGGTGAGCCCGACATTCTGCTGACGGCCAGCGAGGAAGAGCTGGCGGCCGCCTTTAAAGACTATCTGAACAAAAAGCAGCGGATGGAAGAGGTGCGGCGCACCTACCGCATCATTGAAGGAGAACGCGTCTCCATCGAAAGCCGCATGAGCCAGCTGGCTGAGCTGTTTCAGACCCGCGACTCCATCCTGTTTTCGGAGCTGATCCGAAGCGACGGCTCTGTGTTCAACCGGGTGCTCAGCTTTATGTCGCTGCTTGAGATGATCAAGGAGGGGCTGCTGTCTGCCGAGCAGAAGCAGCGCTACGGCGACATCCGCTTCATGAAAAAAGAGGCAGGACGCACCGTTTCCCCCGATGATGCCGAGCACGCGGGCGATCCGACGCAGATCGACCTTTCTGACAAGGAGGCGTAACAATGACAGAACAAAGCATCAAATCCGCCCTGGAATCGTTGCTGTTCGTTTGGGGCGAGCCCCTGGAGGCGCGAACCCTGGCTGAGCTGTTTCAGGTGAGCCCCTCGGAAATGACCCATATGCTGCGATCTCTTGCAAGAGATTACGAGGAACGGGGCAGCGGCCTGCTGATCCGCGAGATGGATAAGTCCTTTCAGCTTTGCACCAATCCCGTCAACGACGATTACATCACCCGCCTTTGCACGCCGGTCAAAGAAAAGAAGCTGACCCAGGCGGCGCTGGAGGTGCTGGCCGTCGTGGCTTATAAGCAGCCCGTCACCCGCAGCGAGATCGAAAGCGTGCGGGGCGTGAAAAGCGAAAAGGTGCTGGACGGCCTGATGGACCGCCGTCTCATCGAAGAAAAGGGCCGCAGCACCAAGATCGGAAGGCCCATCCTTTACGGTACCACCAAGGAGTTTCTTCGCCTGTTCGGCTTTGAGACCTTAAACGATCTTCCCCTGCTGGAGGATATCGACGATCTGACCCTCGACGAGGCCTTTAATCTGCCGCTGGAGGGCCAGGAATCGCTGCCGGGTATTCCGGGCAGTCTTCTTGCCGAAAACGATCAAAACGAAGAATAGAGGGTCTTATGGCATATCTGACACCTACACAGAAACAGAATATCCGGCTGATCGCCTTCGATCTGGACGGCACCCTGCTGGATGCATCCAGCCATGTAAGCGAGCGCACCCGCAGGGCTTTGGAAAAGGCCCGTGAGGCAGGCTACGTGCTTTGCGCCGCCACCGGCCGTGTCTACAGCTCTTTGCCTGAAGACATCGGCGAGATCTCTGCCATCACCCATGTGATCAGCTCCAACGGGGCCGGCATCATCCGCCAGGACGATCAAAGCTCCATTTACGAGAACCTGCTGGATGCGCAGGCGGTGGAGCGCATTATGCCCATTCTGACCGACCCCCGGGTGATGCTGGAGGTCTTCTTCGGACGCCGCGGCTATGTGGGGCAGTATTTCGTCGATCATATGGAAGACTACGGCGTGGTGACCGAGGCTCGCCAGCAATATGTGCGCACCACCCGCACGGCGGTGCCCGATATCATCGCCCTGCTGAAAGAGCATATCCACGAGCTGGAGAACCTGAAGCTGGGCTTTGCCAGCCCCCAGGTCAAGTGGCAGATCAACGATGTGCTGCAGACCTACCCGGATCTTACGGTGATCTGCTCGAAGAATTTCGATATCGAGATCGGCGGCGCAACCACCTCAAAGGCCGATGCCCTGCAGCAGCTTTGCCGTTTGCAGGGTCTTGGCCCCGAAAACCTGATGGTCTTCGGCGACAGCAACAACGATCTGGCCATGCTCCGCTACGCGGGGGTAAGCGTCGCCATGGGCAACTCGGTGGACGAGGTGCTGCAGATGGTCGATGTCGTCTGCCCGCCCAACACCGAAGACGGCCTGGCCCAGGTGCTGGAAGAGCTGCTGGCGTAAAAGGGCAGGGAGCAATATTTGCCTTCGCCCGTGCG
>JABUTE010000312.1 GCA_021443825.1 Bacillota bacterium | reverse complement strand
TGTGGCTCCGAAAAGCCAAAAAGAGCCTTTTCTCCGCCATCACCTGCCGATCCACGCCCTCTTGTAAGCTCATCCGGTATAGCACGGCCCGCCGTGCCGGAGCTGTACCCATGAAAAGACCGCCGGAATCGGACTGATTCCGGCGGTCTTGCATATCGGTCGTTTGCGCAGGATGCTCATTCCTCCTCATCCTGCCCCAGCCCCTCGTTGAGAAGCCGGTTGATCTTGCTGTTGTGATATTCATTGATCTTTTTCTGCCGAAAGCCCTCGAACTGCTCTTTGATTGCCAGCATCTCGTCGGCGATCTCTTCCATCGACGAAGGCCTTGCCGCATGCAGATAAGAAAGCATCCGATCCATGGTCTTTTCGGTTCCCAGCGACGAAGCGATCAGCTCGCCGAAATGGCGGGGATACCCCATGGCTGCAACCGTATCCACCAGCCGGTCGTACAGCTGCTGCCGGGTCAGACGAAGCTCCTGCCCCATGGCGCTTACTGCTTTGCCTCAATGCCGTCGCAGCAGACGGTTTGATAGATGACACCCTCCTTCATAACGAAGGCGCAGTCAAGAAGGGCCAGAGGATCGGTGAGCAGGTCTCTCTTCCAGGCAGAAAGATCGGCCAGCTTGCCCGCCTCGATGGTGCCGATCTGATCGGAAAGCCCCAGGATCTTCGCATTGGTCGCCGTCGCAGCCTGCAGCGCCCGGAAGCCTCCCATGCCGCTTTCCATCCAGGCCTTGTATTCGTAGCCGCTTTCGTAATTCTGGTGATTGGCCACGAAATCGGTGCCGTAGCCTAACATGCACTTGCTGTTCTTGATCACCTCCCGGCCCGCCTGCAGAGCATCCTTATACAGCTCCAGCTTTCTGCGGAACTCCGGCTGCTTGTCCTGAATGGCGACGGGGTCGTAATGCACCGCCTCCTCGTAGGGGCAGAAGGTGGGGACCACATAGACTCCCTTATCAACGATCATGGCAGCCGTCTCTTCGTCCATCAAAGAGCAGTGCTCCATGCCGTCGATGCCAAAGCTCATCAGCTTTTGCATGTGAGCAGGTGTATAGACATGAGCCGTTACCGTGCTGCCCCATTCGTGGGCCGTATCCATGATGGCCTTCAGCTCCTCGTCGTTGAGCTGCTGCTGGGTCGGGGTGTCGTTGGGGGTAAAGAAGCCGCCGGTGGCCATGATCTTGATAAAGTCAGAGCCGTATTTGATCTCCTCGCGGACAGCGTTGACGAAAAAGTCCTTTCCCGCTCCCAGGCCCCTCTTCATCGACTGGGCCATGCGCGAAAACTCCGGATTGGCAGAAAAAGCCTGGCTGTTGTCGCCGTGGCTTCCGGCAGAGCCCATGGTGCGGGCTGCGGCAACGATCCTGGCGCCGGGCATCAGGCCGCGGGCGATGGCCCGCTTGGCATCCAGCACGCCGAAGCCGGTCATATTGATGCCGCCGGTGTGACGCACTGTGGTAAAGCCACGCTTTAGGCATTCATTGGCTGTATGCAGCACGGCGATGGTCTTCATCTCTTCGGAGGTGGTGTAGACCTCCCCACGGATGTCGTGCCAGTCCAGATAGTCCATATGCATATGGGCATCGATCATGCCGGGGGTGACCGTCGCATGGGAAAGATCCACTCTGCGGGCGCTTTCCGGACAGGGCAGCGAAGCCTGCGGCGCCACCGCCTCGATCACCTTGCCGTTTACCAGAACGGCCATGTTTTCCTGAAATTCCGCTTTGATGCCGTCGTACAGCTTTCCGCAGATGATATATGTCAGCTGGTTCATAAGAAACCTCCTTTTTTGATGGAATACGGATCGACGCTATTATAGCACAAACCCGCGGAAAAATTTCAGCAGGCCGCCATGAAAAAACTCCGCCCGGAAAAACATCCGGACGGAGTTGATCTTTAGCTGTGCGTCGTCAGCCTTCGCAATACTACTTTGCGGAGAGAGCTTCGTCGATAGCCTTAGCGGCAACCTTGCCTGCGCCCATGGCGGAGATTACGGTTGCTGCACCGGTAACAGCGTCGCCGCCTGCGTAAACGTTTTCACGAGAGGTGAGACCGTTTTCGTTGACGATGATGCCGCCGTGGTTGTTGACCTCCAGGCCCTTGGTGGTAGCCTTGATCAGGGGGTTGGGAGAGGTGCCGATCGCCATAACGACGGTGTCGACATCCAGAACGAATTCGGAGCCTTCGATGGGCATGGGTCTTCTTCTGCCCTTTGCGTCGGGTTCGCCAAGCTCCATCTTGATGCACTTCATTCCGGTAACGAAGCCGTTCATCGGATCTCTGGGATTCTCGGGATTGTTGTAGCCGAGGATCTCAACGGGATTGTTGAGCAGCTGGAAGTCGATGCCCTCTTCGATGGCATGTTCAACTTCTTCCTTACGTGCGGGCAGCTCTTCCATGGAGCGACGGTATACGATGTATACGTGCTCGGCACCCAGACGCAGAGCGGTTCTTGCAGCGTCCATAGCAACGTTTCCGCCGCCGACGACTGCGACCTTTCCGCCCTTCATGATCGGGGTGATGGGAGAATCCTGATAAGCCTTCATCAGGTTGGATCTGGTCAGGAACTCGTTTGCGGAGTAAACACCCTTGTAGGCTTCACCGGGGATGTTCATGAAGTTGGGCAGACCGGCGCCGGAGCCTACGAATACAGCTTCATAGCCTTCTTCGAACAGCTCGTCGATGGTGAGGGTCTTGCCGATAACGACGTTGGGTTCTACATCAACGCCCAGAGCCTTCAGGCCTTCGACTTCCTTGGCAACGATTGCCTTGGGAAGACGGAATTCGGGAATGCCGTATACCAGTACGCCGCCTGCGGTGTGCAGAGCTTCGAATACGGATACCTTGTAGCCCTTCTTGGCCAGGTCGCCTGCGCAGGTCAGTCCGGAGGGGCCGGAGCCTACGATCGCAACTCTGTGACCGTTGGGAGCGGGTGCTACGGGAGCTTCCTTGCAGTTTTCGTTATGATAGTCTGCAACGAAGCGTTCCAGTCTGCCGATGCCGACAGGCTCGAACTTGATGCCCAGGGTGCACTTGGATTCGCACTGGGATTCCTGGGGGCATACACGGCCGCAAACAGCAGGCAGAGAGGAGGAGAGAGAGATCTCCTGATAAGCGCCTTCGAAATCGCCGGTCTTGATCTTGGCGATGAATTCGGGAATGTGTACGTTTACGGGGCAGCCCTGTACGCAGGGCTGGTTCTTGCAGTTTAAGCATCTGGCAGCTTCTGCAACAGCAGTCTCGGCAGAGTAGCCGAGTGCAACTTCCTTAAAGTTATGAGCTCTTACTTCGGGAGCCTGAGTAGGCATCTCGTGCTTCTTGGGATCAATTGCCATTTGTGATTTCCTCCTGCACTAATTACTTATTGAACAGATTGCAGGTCTCTTCGTAAGCGTGGCGCTCGAAATCTGCATACATTCTGCCTCTGGACATGGCTTCGTCGAAGTCTACTTCGTAGCCGTTGAAATCGGGTCCGTCTACGCAGGCAAACTTGGTGACCTTCTTGCCGTCCTGGTTCAGGGTCAGACGGCAGCCGCCGCACATACCGGTTCCGTCGATCATGATGGGGTTCATGGAAACGGTGCAGGGTACGTTGAAGGGCTTGCAGGTCAGAACGACGAACTTCATCATGATCAGCGGTCCGATGGTGATGACTTCGTCAAAGGTCTCGCCGGCTTCCAGCATTTCCTTGAGGGGAACGGTTACGTTGCCGTGGCGTCCGTAGGAACCGTCATCGGTCATAACGTGCAGAGTGTCGGAGCAGGCCTTGAATTCGTCTTCCAGAATGAGAAGATCCTGGCTTCTGAAACCGATAATGGAGGTTACATGGCAGCCCTGTGCATGGAGAGCCTGTGCGATGGGCATTGCGATCGCGCAGCCTACGCCGCCGCCGACGATGCAGACCTTCTTCAGGCCTTCGATGTGGGTAGCAACACCCAGGGGGCCTACGAAGTCGTGCAGGCTGTCGCCTTCCATCTTGTGGTTGAGCAGGTTGGTGGTTCCGCCGACGATCTGGAAAATGATCTTAACGGTGCCTTCTTCGGGATTGGTTCCGGCTACGGTGAGGGGGATACGCTCACCATCTTCGTCAACGCGAAGGATGATAAACTGTCCGGGCTGAGCCTTTTTTGCAACAAGAGGAGCTTCAATTTCCAGCTGAGTTACAGTGGGGTTGAGTTCTCTTCTGCGAACGATCTTGTACATGTTCAAACTCCTTTATTTCTAACTATTTTGATAAGAATAGCCAATCTTTATAGATTTTATCATACTGCTATCTATTGTCAAGGCTTTATCAAAGTTCCCTATCCAACGGGGACTTCTACAAATTCATTTCGATCTGATCGAGGATCTTTGCCAGGGTCTTGCGGCCCCGTTCGATCTGGGTGCGGTCCTGCTGCGAAAGCAGCCGCTCAAAATCCATCAGCGCACGGTTGATCACCTCGCGGTCGCCGCCGATCACCTCTTCGTAAAGGCGCTCGCCCCGCAGCAGCAGAAGGCGGTTTTCTTCATCGTCGCGGGGGTTCTGCTTCAGGTAGGCAAGCTCTTCGAAGCGGGCCTTTGCCTCCTCCTCGGTGAGGCGGCCGGTTCCGTCCTGCACGATGACGGTGCGCACCACACCGGTAGAAAGGACCTTCACCTGGCATTCCAGCAAGGAGTTGATATCGTAGGTATAGGTGATCTCCACCGCCTGGCTGCCCTTGGGCCCCGGAAGAACCGGCACCGAAAGCTCTCCCAGCAGCAGGTTGTTCTTCGCATTGCGGCTCTCGCCCTGCAGGATCTTTACGTTGACCCTGGTCTGGCCGTCGCGGGCGGTATAGACCGTCTGGGTGCGGCTGACGGGAATCACCGTATTGCGGTCGATGATGGGAAGATAATGGCCGTCTTCTTCGAACAGACCGTTATCCATGGTGACCTCGGTGCCCAGGGTAAAGGGACATACATCGGTGAGCACCATCTCGCGGATCTCTTTGTCGCGCAGCTTCATGCCGCATTGGATGGCAGCGCCCATGGCCACTGCCGTATCGGGATCCACCGCCAGATTGGGAATGATGTGAAACAGCTTGGAAACGAAGCGGCGCACGGTGGGAAGCCTGGTGGCTCCGCCCACCAGAACGATCCGGTCGATCTCATCCAGCTTCAGGCCGGCATCGCGAAGGCTTCGCTCGATGGGCTTGCGCACCCGCTCCAGCAACGGCTCGCAGGCCTTTTCGAATTCGGAAAGAGGCATCCTGCTTTCGACGGGCTCGCCGTCGATGATGCAGCTCATCACCGGGCTGTCGGTATGGGAGTAACTGCACTTGCAGGCTTCCGCCGCCTTCAGAACGCGATTTCTGGTGCGGATGTCCAGGCTTTCGGGAGCGATGGCATTCTTTTCCAGAAACCGGTCGGCCAGAAGAGCGGTAAAATCCTCGCCGCCTAAAAAGTTGTCGCCGGCGATGGTATGGACCTCCATGATGCTTTTATAAAACTCCAGGATCGACACATCGAAGGTTCCTCCGCCCAGGTCAAAGACAAGGCACCGTTCGTCCTTGTCGCTGCTGCCCACCCCGTAGGCGATGGCGGCCGCCGTAGGCTCGTTGATGATGCGAAGCACCTGAAGCCCCGCCAGCTCGCCGGCCTTTTTGGTTGCCTTGCGCTGAAAGTCGTTGAAATACGCAGGAACACTGATAATGGCCTCATTGCAGGGCTCTCCCAGATACTGCTCTGCGTCTTCCTTTAAAGAGCGCAGGATCAGTCCGGAAAGCTCTTCGGGGCGCAGCTTTCTGTCCCCCAGGGTGAATTCCTTTTCGGTTCCCATATCCCGCTTGAAAAAGCGGGCCATGCGCAGCGGGTTCACCAGACCGTATTCCCTTGCGGTCTCACCGATGAGCACCGTGCCCTCTTCGTCGACGCTGACCACAGAGGGAGTCATATAACCGCCCAGGCGGTTGGGGATCAGCTCCGGCTTTCCGTTTCGAAAGCAGGCCGCCAGGCTGTTGGTCGTTCCCAGATCGATACCGATTAACATTTACAGAACACCTTTTTTCATCAGATAAAATTTCAATAAAAGAAAGACCTCTTCGTCGGGAAAGCCCTTAAGAGAGAAATAGAGCATTGATGCCGCCTTATCCGTATTGCCCAGGATCATCTCGGCCTCGCAGGTATAGACGGTGTGGTCTTTGCAGGTGGGATAGCCGCAGAAATCGCATTTGGGGGCATCCTGCATATCGGCCAGCGCCTGGCGGGCTCCTGCCTCATCGCCGGTCAGAGCAAGGCAGACGGCCTGATGGCCAAGGCGGATGGGCACATCCAGCGAAAACCGCTTTTCGGCCTGCCCGATGATCTGCAGGGCGCGGAAGGCCGCCTCGGCGGCTTCTTCCGTCTTATCGCCAAGCCAGAGAGCCATGGCCAGATTGGTCCATTGGGCAAAGGGATCGGCGATGTCGTCATTTTCTGCTCTCGTCAAAGCCTTGCGGCGGTAGTCCTCGAGCACCGAAAAATCGCCCTCGGCTGCTGCCAGCAGCGATCTGATCATATGCTTTTCGTCAAAGCCCATTGCCTCTTCTTCGCTGTCCAGCACCTTCTGCGCCTTTTTATAGCGGCCGCTGAAGATCTCCACAATGGCGGTTGTCTCGGCAGCGAGGCCTTCATGGAGCTTCTTGCGGCGCAGCAGATGCACCAGCTTCATGGCGGAGCCGTAGCTGCCGTCCTGCATGGAGACGGCGATCAGATCGGAATAGGTGTGCGGATCGTCGGTGGCATAACGGCTGCGGTCCATGATGGCATCGACAGCATCTTTCAGCCGGTCCATGCGGCGAAGGGCGCGGATCTTGACCGACCAGAATAAGCCGGGCACCCGATCCTGCTTTTTCGCCAGCTCGATGGCCTTATCGCCGAAAAGAAGAGCCTCTTCCAGACGGGATTCCACCAATGCGGCAAGTCCCATCAGATAATAGGCATAGGGCTGATCGGAGTCCAGCGCCAGGGCTTTCTTGCATTCCTCCCGCACCCGGTCGAATTCCATCATGCGGTAGCTGCAGTAGGCCAGATCCATATGATATTCAGGCGAAGCGTTCTTATCTTCTTCCAGCCGCTTGTAATAATCGTAGGCCTTGTCGGCGTAGAAATAGGCCTTGTTGTAATAGATCTCTGCCATCTGCTCTTCGATGTAGAGGCTCTGGCGGGGCATCGCCTCCAGCTCTTTGTAGATGGCTAGCGCTTCTTCGTAGCGGCTGTCTTTTTTCAAAAGCCAGGCCTTGTATTCCCGGCAGTCGTAGCTTGACGGATCGACGGCAAGGCCCTTATCCAGCACCTGCAGGATGTCGGCGCGGGAATAATCCTTTTTCGCGTCTTTGACGTTGGCAAGGCAAAGCGCCATCTCAAAATAGAAGGCGGCGACCCACACCGGCTTTACGGGATGGTCGGCCAGCTGGGCATCTGCCTCTTGAAACAGGGCAAGAGC
>JABUTE010000298.1 GCA_021443825.1 Bacillota bacterium | reverse complement strand
TTCGGGCTCCTGGGCCGGCTGGGAAATACCGTCTTCCGTATTCTCATCCGTTTCGTCGGTAATAAGAGAGGGCACGGGAGGAACGACCGCCTCTGACAGAGTGGTGACGACCGTTTCGGGGGAAGTTGTGCCCGGCTCGCTCTGCGAAGGCTGCTGCGGTTGAGTATCGGTCTGCGAAGGCTCCTGCGAAGCAGAAGGTGCCGGCTGGCTCGGGTAAGCCATGACCTGCGGGTTGATGATCACAACCTTTTCGTCTTCTGCGGCACAGCCGGTCAGAGAAATTGAGGTTAACAATAATATCACTATGGTTAATTTAAGAAAGTGGCGCATGGGATTTCGATCCTTAAAATCCTTGTTGATCAACAGATCCGGGCATGTTAGAAGCGGAAGTACATAAAGGGATCGTTGGCTCCCTTATACAGCAGAAAACCGCAAAGACAGGCCGCAGCAGCGACCGGTGCCCACATCCATTTCCGGTCTTTGTATTTTACATAAACCTTCTCGGGAAGGTCCGTAGACAGAATAACACCGATGAGCAAAAGCCACCAGTACATCTTTCCATATTTCACGATATCTCCAAGGAAGATATTTTCTCCCTTCAGACCGATCAGGCGGCACAGATAAAGACCGATGCGGCTCACATCTTCGATGGCAAAGACCATCCAGGTGAGAAGAAGGGAAAAGAGCATATAGATCCTGGCCTTTGCCGGATGCTTTTCCAGCCAGTTTTTCAGCCCCAGACGCTCGATGGCCATGAGAAGGAACAGGCTCAGCCCCCAGAGCAGAAAGTTCCAGCTGGCTCCGTGCCACAGGCCGGTAAACAGCCAGACACACAGCATATTCAGATAGGTGCGCCCTTTTCCTTTGCGGTTTCCGCCCAGCGGAAAATAGATATAGGTCTTAAACCAGGTGCCCAGGGTCATATGCCACCGCCTCCAGAACTCGGTCATGGAAAGAGACATATAGGGGCTTTCGAAGTTGCGGGGCAGCTGAATGCCCAAAAGCTGGCCCAGGCCCACCGCCATGAGAGAATAGCCCCAAAAATCAAAATAAAGCTGCAGGCTGTAGCCCAAAAGGCCAAGCCAGGCCAACGCGCAGGAGACCGACTCGAAGCCGATGGCGTTGATATCGCTCCAAAGATGACCGATCTGATCGGCCATGAAGAGCTTTAAAAACATACCGAAGACGAACAGACGAATGCCTTCTTCGACCATTTCTTTCTTTATGCGGGGCAGCTTCAGCTGGCTGTTCAGCTCGCCGTAGCTGGTGATGGGGCCGGAGGTCAGCTTAGGAAAAAAGGTGACATAGCAAAGAAAGCCGAACACATTGGTCTCTGCTTTGGCGCGGCCGGCGCAGACGTCAGCGATGTAGCCCACCAGCATAAAGGTATAAAAGCTGATGCCCAGCGGCAGCTGGGGATACCAGGCTGCCAGCAGCTCTTTTCCGGCCAGGGCATTGATGCTTTCGGCAAAAAATCCGGCATATTTAAAGGCAAACAGGATTCCCATATCCAGCAGAACGGCAAGAGAGGCAATAAGCTTTTTTCGGCTCTCGCCCTTTTCCATCAGCAGGCCTGCGCCGAAGTTGAGCACTCCAAGCCCTAACAGCAAGGCAATGTCCCATGGGGTCTCCCATGCGCCGACGGTGTAAAAGCAAAGGCTTGCCCCAAGCAGCAGCAGCTTTCGCCAGTTGACCGGACAGAAGTAATAGGCCGCCAGAAACGGCGGTAAGAATTTAAGCAGAAAATCGATACTGCTGAATACCATCGAAGGGGCTCCTTACAAAATGATCATGGCATCGCCATAGCTGAAGAAACGGTATTTTTCCGATACAGCTGTTTCGTAGGCCCGCAGCATATCGTCTTTGCTGTACAAAGCGCTGACCAGCATCAGCAGCGTCGACTTGGGCAGGTGGAAATTGGTGATCAGACAGTCCAGCATTTTAAACCGGTAGCCCGGATAGATGAAGATGCCGGTGCTGCCGGAGCCGGCCCGGATCAGACCGTCTTCTCCGGTGGCGCTTTCCATGGTGCGGCAGGCGGTGGTGCCCACCGAGATGATGCGCCCGCCCTGCTGCTTCGTCTCGTTCATCATGGCAGCGCATTCCTCGCTGACGGTATATTCTTCAATGTGCATGTGATGATCTTCGATCTTATCGACCTTGACGGGGCGGAAGGTGCCGATGCCCACATGCAGGGTCAGAAAGGCCACTTTAACGCCCTTTGCCTTTGCTTTTTCCAGCAGCTCGGGAGTAAAGTGCAGGCCGGCGGTGGGAGCCGCAACGCTGCCCTCATTTTTCGCGTAGACCGTCTGATACCGGTCTTTGTCGCTGTCTTCACTGGCCCGCTCGATATAGGGAGGAAGAGGCATGGAGCCCAGCTTTTCCAGGACCTCCATGAAGCTTCCGTCGCAGGTAAAGCGAACGATGCGGGTGCCGTCATCGCCGTTGGAAAGGATCTGGGCCCGCAGCTGGCCGTTTTCTCCGAAGGAAACAAAATCACCGGGGCGAAGACGCTTTCCGGGGCGCACCAGGGTCTCCCAGTCGTTGTCTTTTATCCGCTTGGAAAGAAGAAACTCGATATGAGCACCGGTGCCCTCTTTCGTTCCGAACAGACGGGCGGGAATGACCTTGGAATCGTTCAATACCAGGCAGTCGCCGGGGTTCAGATAGTCGATCACGTCGGAAAAATGACGGTGCTCCAAAAGTCCGGTATCTCTGTGTACCACGAGAAGACGGCATCCGTCCCGTTGCTCGGAAGGCTGCTGTGCGATCAGCTCTTCCGGCAGAAGGTAGTCAAAATCACTTACATTCATTTATGTCAATGGTCCTTTAATCGCTGTAATGTTCAATGGTGATATCAGTGTAATAATACTGCAGGATCTGGCGGAAGCTCTTCCCTGCGTTGGCCATGTTTCTGGCGCTGACCTGGGGCATTCCCACCCCGTGTCCGAAGCCGAAGCCGGTAAAGTAGACCGTTCCGTCTTCTGCGATCTCGTCGCTGTAGGAGCTGTTCATCTGGCTTGCGGCAGAAAGGGTCGTCTTTCCGTTGGTGACATAGGCATCCTCGACGGCGATCTCGTGAACGATGCCGTCGCTGCCCAGCACGCAGAAGGCTTCGTCTGCGTCATAGGAGGCTTTTCCGGTGGTATAGACCGTTCCCTCCAGCACATCGTCCGCCTGTGGGTAGTCGGAATTTCCGATGTAAAAGAACTGGGATTTGACCAGGCTTGAGCCGCCCAGGGCGCTGACCACAGACCATTTTTCAACGGTGATGTCGCCGCTGTCGGTCTCGATGAGAATGGATCGCACCGCCGTGTTTTCAAGGCGCTCCTTTACCTGCACCGACAGGATGTCTCCGGGCCGATAGCCCAGATCCTGCAGCTTGCCCTTTATCGTATCGAAGGATACAGAGGCCCGCCAGATATATTCACCGGCATATTCGTCAGTGATGCCCTTAAGATAGGAAGAGGAAGTTGTCCAGACATCTTCGGAATTGAGTGTATGGCCGCTGCTGTAGGCATAATACATGCCGGATGCGATCTTTCCTTCGCTGCGCATGACAAGATCGTCGGTGGCCTGCACCGCTGCGGTGGTTTGCACCGTTTCGCTGGAAACGCCCCGGTACACCTGGCAGTTGGTACTGTCACAAAGATCAAAGCCGTAATACCTGTGCTTGTTCAGGTTGGCTACGGTAAAGCTTCTGGCCGCGACCGACTGGGCCTTCAGGGCTTCTTCCGGATAATAGGCGCCCATTTCGTTGGCGATGACGCCAAGAAGATAGTGCTCCAGGGTGATGCGGTTGATCACCGTCAGCACATCGCCTGCCGCGATATAGGAGACTCCGTCGCGGTATTGCTTTTCGTCGATGGTGATGATCCGTTCATCGGGATCTTCCGCTGCGCTGAGCAGCATCTGATCAGACTGCAAAAAGGTGATAAAGGTACCGTCAGAGCCGAGCAACGCGGCGCCGCCATCGGAAGGCATGCAGGCAACGGCAGAATACATGGTCAGATCGTGGGTAAGCACATATTCACCGTCTTCTATACGGGCAATATAAAAGCCGTCCTGGCATTCGCAGATCGAGGCCGAAACAGCAGACGAACCGTATTTCAGACCGATGCGAAGCCACAGGGCATCTTCTTGGGAAGGCACCTGCAGATCTTCGGGAATGGAAAAAATATCCTGCGCCGCGCCGTTTTCAAATACGTCCGCCGGCCCGGTCTCTTCTCCTTCTTCGACAGGCTCTTCCGGATCCTCTTCGGGATCGTTCTCTTCGTTTTCTTCGACCCGCTCTTCCGGCCCGGGCGCCTCATCGACCCGTTCCCACTCATCGGCAAAGCTTACGGCTGCAGCAGAAAGAAATAGAACGGCAGCGCACAGAAGTGCGATCATTCGTTTCATCATAATTTCATCTGCTCCTGCTCAAAGCTTTCTGCCGCCGGAGCAAGGGGCACGGGAAGCCCCAGATGCACATAGGCAGCATCGGTGACGATCCGGCCCTTGGGGGTCCTGTGCAGCAGCCCCAGCTGCATCAGATAAGGCTCATAGACATCTTCGATGGTGATCCGCTCTTCGCCCAATGAGGCGGCGATGGTATCGATGCCCACCGGGCCGCCCTTAAAGCTGGTGATGATCAGTTTAAGGATGCGGCGGTCCAGCTCCTCCAGGCCCAGATGGTCGACACCCAGGATGGTCAGGGTCTTTTCGACCATTTCCCGGTCGATGGTGCCGTTGCCCATGACCTGGCTGAAATCGCGCACCCGCTTCAGCATCCGGTTAGCCACACGGGGCGTGCCCCGGGAACGGGATGCCAGCAGCGCCGTCGACTCCTCATCGATCTCTACCCCCAGGATACCCGCCGTCCGCTTCAGGATGGCAGAAAGCTCCTTCTGATCGTAGAGCTCAAACTTTGCCAGCACACCGAACCGGTCTCTTAAGGGTGCGGAAAGGCTTCCCGATTTGGTGGTCGCTCCGATCAGGGTAAAATGAGGAAGCCCCAGCCGGATGCTGTTGGCCATGGGGCCCTTTCCCGTAACGATATCGATGGCGAAGTCTTCCATGGCGGAATAGAGCACCTCTTCCACAGCCCGGTTGAGACGGTGGATCTCGTCGATGAAGAGCACATCGCCCTCGTTCAGGTTGGTGACGATGGCAGCCAGATCGCCGGCGCGGGTGATGGCAGGCCCGGAGGTGATGCGAAGCTCCACCCCCATCTCGTTGGCGATGATGCCGGCAAGGGTGGTCTTTCCCAGTCCCGGAGGGCCGGAAAACAGCACGTGATCTAGGGATTCCCCTCTCATCTTTGCTGCTTCGATATAGATCTTCAGCTGATCGGTGACCCCGGTCTGTCCGATGTAATCGGAAAACCGCTTGGGCCGTATGGACCGCTCCAGAAGCTCTTCGTCTTCCAGCTGACCGGTCTGAACAAGTCGTTGGTTGTTTGCCATTTTCTGCTTCCTATCTGCGCTGCTTTAAAGCGAGTCTGATATATTCTTCGGTGGTAAGGTCTTCTTCGGAAACGGAAGCCAGGGCCGCCAGCGCTTCGGAGCGGCTGTAGCCCAGTGCCACCAGGGCATCGGCTGCCTGTTCCTTTCCGCTGCCCTTTTTTAAGGGGGCCGCAGCCGGTCTTAAGGGGCTGCCGGTATCGAAGCCTTCTACCTTATCCTTTAATTCCATGACGATGCGCTGGGCGATCTTTTTGCCTACGCCGTTTGCCCTGGTGATTGGACCGGGATCCTCAAAGGCGATGGCTTGCTTTAAGGATGGAGGATCCAGCACCGAAAGAATGGCAAGAGCTGCCTTGGCCCCTACCCCGTTGACCGTCTTTAACAGCTTGAAGAAAGCCAGGCTTTCTCTGTCCGAAAACCCGTACAGGCTCACATCGTCTTCGCGCACCACCATTTCGGTATATAAGGTGACGGTCTCGCCGGTGCCCTCTGCTATAACGGCTTTGCATCCGTCGGGCACGTTGATCTCATAGCCGATGCCCTGGTTTTCCAGCACGATCATGCCGGGAAGCACCTGGGCTACGGTTCCCTTGATAAAACTCAGCATTTCTGTTACCTCTTTATCTCTGCATCAACCGCTTGCGCACCTCGCCGGTATTGGCATGGGTGATGGCCGCGGCAACGGCGTCTGCCGCGTCGTCGGGTCGGATGATATCGTCCATGCCCAGCACCTTTTTGACCATGAACTGGACCTGCTTTTTATCGGCCCTGCCGTTACCGGTCAGGCTGGTCTTGATCTGAAGCGGTGTGTATTCGTAGATGGGAAGACCGCTGTTGGCGCAGGCCAGCACGGCCACGCCGCGGGCTTCTCCCACAAAGATGACGGTCTTTGCGTTGGTGTTGAAATAAAGCTCTTCGATGGCTGCCTCCTGCGGTTGATATTCTGCAATAATATCCATCAAGCCTGCATAAAGTGCCTTTAAGCGATCGGACATATTCATGTCCTTATCGGTGGTTACGGCCCCTGCCGTGAGCAAAGTCACCGAATTGCCTTTTTTTTCCACGACTCCGTAGCCCATGATGGCATAGCCGGGGTCGATGCCAAGAATTCGCATTATTATCTCATTTTCTCCACGCAAAATTTGGGCCTTTCGCCCCGATATATTCTATCACAAATAGATTATAAAAAACACCCTCTTTTCGCGCTTTTCCTGCATACTTTTTTTTCATTATGTTGTATAATATATGTGCATATTAAATGCTTTATTCAACCCCATTCCCCCTACCCCGGTTTAGAGAAAGGAAGACACTGTGAGTTACAACAGAAAGAATAAAATTCTGGAGCTTATTCAGACTCATGAGATCGAGACCCAGCAGCAGATGGTAGAGCTTCTGCAGGCAGAGGGCTTCAATGCCACCCAGGCGACGATCTCACGAGACATCCGTGATCTAAAACTGATCAAGACCTCCTCCCCCATGGGCCGAAGCCACTATGCAGTCGCCCCCAAAGCAGAAGCCAAGCTGAGCGACCGGTTCATCAAGATCCTGAAAGAGACCATCCGCGACGTCAGATCCGCAGAGAATATCATCGTCGTGAAGACCCTCAACGGCTGCGCCAATGCAGCCGCAGAAGCGCTGGACTCCACCGATAACGAAGAGATCGTCGGCACCCTTGCCGGAGACAATACCTTCATCATCATCGTCGACAAGACAGAACACGTAGAAAAGATCGTTGCACGGATCCACGAGATCATCGCGTAAGAGAGGCTTATGTTATCTCATTTAAGCATTCAAAATTTTGCTGTCATAAAGGAACTTGACCTGGACCTGCATCCCGGGCTCAATATCATCACCGGTGAGACAGGTGCCGGAAAGTCGGTCATCATCCAGGCGGTCAGCATGGCGCTGGGAAGCCGCGCCGATACCGACTTTATCCGCAGCGGCGAAGATAAGGCAGTCGTCACCCTGACGGTGGAAGAAGACCCCGCCCTGCCAGAAAAGCTGGCCGGTATCGGTGCCCCGGAGGATATTCCCGTGGTGCTGAAGCGAGAGATCAGCGCCCAGAGCCGCAGCCTTTGCCGCATCAACGGAAGCATCGTTCCCCTCTCCCAGCTGAGCAGCATTTGCAAGGGCATCGCCGACATCC
>JABUTE010000291.1 GCA_021443825.1 Bacillota bacterium | reverse complement strand
TACAATTTCATAAAACAAATAAAAGCAGTATATCGACAGATCGACATACTGCTTTTTTATCTGCATTGAGGGGATGCCGGCTAAATGTCGGCATCCTTTTTTAAACGGTGGATCAGCTCTTTGGCAAGGGCGACATCTTCTTTTTCGGCCTTGCCGTCGTAGCGGGCCCGGATATACAGGCTGCGCAGCTTCTGGCTTGCTTCCTGGTCGAAGGCCTTTGCCGATACCTGGCAGATATTCTCGCTGGTAAAGAACCTCTCCAGCGGAAAATTATGCTTTAAATAGAGCTTTAAGAAGCGGCGGTACTGGGCCCGCAGCTTTTCGGCCATGCCGTTCTCGTCGGTCTTGGCGCGGGCTGAGGACGAAAAAACGTACGAGCGGCTTTCCTTTTCGCCGGTGTCGTCAGGTGTCTTGCGGGTCTGCATGCCCTGCAGCCGGCAGAACAGCTTATAGGCCCCGTACAGGGCCGCTGCTACCAGAACGGCGATGGCGAATGCCTTCAAATAGGGGTGGGCATTGGGATCGTAGTCGCTGTAGAGGGTATTGTCGGTGGGCGTTCCGTAGATGGTGTCGTAATCGGGCACCTCGTCTCCGTTCACCTGCAGCATACGCAAAAGCTTAAGAAACAGGGTGACGGCACCGACCATCAGGTAGGCGAAGATCTGGGTGGTCCAAAGAAGCAGGGGCATCAGGGTATTCATGTAAAGAAACTTGATGACGCTTCCCGCCGCCTGGCGAAAGCCCGGGGTGCTGACCAGCAGGGTTCCTGCCAGAAGAGCGCCGGCGGTGCCGATGTTCATGGCCTGATAAAGGGGCGACGAATAGATGTCGCTGTCGTGGCGCAGCGACCTTGCCAGCATGATACAGCTGGTAAAGGTGATGACGGCGCAGGGAAAGGTGATGGCCACCATGGTGTCGGTGCACCGGGTGACGATACCCAGCAGGGTGAAGGGCGCCAGCAGCTTCCAAAACAGGCTGACCAGATCGACGGCGCCCGACCAGGTGGGAAAATAGGTCCGGTTTTTTGCGCATAAAATCAGATAGGCCGTCGGCGGCAGCTGCAGAAGCACATAGGCCGGGCAAAGGCCGGGCAGAAACAGGCCCAGCAGGGAAAGGGGAAGCACGGCGAAGCGCAGGTTTCCCTTGTTTTCCAGCAGATACGACAGGGTGTAGACCGCCGCCTGCAGGGCGATGGTCAGCAGCATGGTATTTGCCGGCACGTGATTCAGATGAGCGAAAAAGCCGGCAAAGGCATAATAAAAGCTCAGGTCTCCCAGAATTTTCAGTACGATCAGAGGGATCATTCTTCACCTCCCGTGTTGATGCAATAGACCTGCAGACCGGCTTTTTGCGCCAGACGGATGGCCTGGCGGCACTGGTCTTTGTCGTTTCCTGCCGTGATGTAGACCAGACCGAAGCTGCCGCTGCTCTTTTTTACGGTCAGATCGATCAGCTGGTCGTTGGTCATGGAGCAGGTGTAGGTGGCGCGGCCCAGGCCTTCCAGAATATGGCTGAAATGCATGCGGCCAAGACCTTCTCCCACATATTTATAGCTTTTGATATCGCCGATGGCGTCGGTATTGGTGGCAAAGGCATAGGAAAGACGGTCGTCTTCCAGCTTGCGGCACACATAGCGACCCATGGAATAGGCCAGCTCGATGGAATCCTGACGGGCTTCGATGTCGGTATCGATGTTGAGGACCACGGTGACGGAGCTTTCCAGCGTATGGTCCATCTCCTTGACCATCAGCCGCCCGGACTGGGCGCTGCGAAGCCAGGAGATCTGCTTCATGGGCTCGCGGCCGGTATATTCTCTTGCGCCGATGGTCAGGGAAGGATCATCGAAGATGAACCGGTTGACCGAAAGGTCGCCGGGAAAGCCGCCTGCGATCTGCAGGGCTTTGTCGGAATCAGCTTCTTTGGGCAGGCAGATGACCTCGACGAAGTCGTCGTAGCGGGTATACATTTCGGAAACCCCGAAAAAATCGCCCGACGCGATCACCAGTCCGTTGGCAAAATAGCGGCCGCGGCGGCCGATAACGGCAGGGATCTCCATGACCAGCCGCTGCCTTGGCATCAGCCAGGTGGTGAGGGTCAGCTCCTGACCGCCCGCGGTGGACTGGCTGACGCTTCCCTTTGTCAGATGGGGAAATTCGATGCCGCCGGGCACATAGATGCGCAGCTTCAAAAAAGGCAGAATGCGCCAGGACCGGTTGCGCAGCTCGACGGAGAAGGTGAATTCCTCTCCCGGCTCGGTGATGTTTACGCTGGAGGAGATGGCTGCGTCAAGAAAGTGCAGGTCGCCCTTCTTGGAATTGGACTGCAGAAACAGCGCGATGATGATCAGAAATACGATAAAGATAAACATTTACAGCGTCTCCAGAGGAACCTGGATCTTTCCGATGATGCGAAGCAGAAATTCCTTCGCCTGATCGGCGGCACCGGTGCCGGAGCTGAGCCTGTGGCAGAGAATATAGGGCGCCAGATACTGCACGTCTTCGGGGATCACATATTCGCGGCCCTGCAAGGCGGCATAGGCCTGACAGCCTCTGTAGAGCGCCTGGGCGCCTCTGGTGGAGATGCCTGTAATGAAGGCGCTTTCGTTTCTGGTGCCCTGGATGATATCCATGATGTAGCCCAGCACCGGCTCCGAAACGCGTACCTGCTGCCATGCCTGGCGCACATAGGCTGTTTCTTCTGCGGTGACGACCTGCTGCAGCTGATCGGGCTGGCCTTCGCTGACCGGACGGGCAAGCACGGCCATTTCCTGGCTGCGCTTCATATAGCCCAGAGAAAGCCTCATAAAGAACCGGTCGATCTGCGCCTCGGGCAGGGGGAAGGTTCCGTAGGATTCCAGCGGGTTCTGGGATGCCATGACCAGGAAGGGCTCTTCCAGCTTGGTGGTGACGCCGTCGACGGTGATCTGACGCTCTTCCATCGCCTCCAGCAGCGAAGACTGGGTGCGGGGAATGGCTCTGTTGATCTCGTCTGCCAGAACGATATTGGAGAACAGGGGGCCCGGACGGAACTGGAATTCACCGATCTTCTGGTTATAGAAGTTGATGCCGGTCAGGTCGGAGGGGAGCAGGTCGGGCGTAAACTGGATCCGCTTGAAATCGCCGCCGACGCTCTTTGCAAAGGAGCGCAGCAGCATGGTCTTGCCTGTGCCCGGAACGTCTTCCAGCAGCACATGGCCGGAGCACATGAAGCAGACCAGCATCAGCTCGATGATATTTTCTTTACCGACGATCACCTTCGAGCAATTGTCGATCATTTTGTTTTTGTAATCTGTGATTTTTTCCAGTTCGATCATGGTTGATACACCTTTCAATGATTAAAACGATTCGTTACCTTATGCAAACTAAACTTTATTCTACCATAGTTCACAGAAAATGGATATAAAAAATCCCGAACGGAACGTTCGGGATCTTTCCTTGGTGGGCGATATTGGACTCGAACCAACGACCTCCTGCATGTCGAGCAGGCGCTCTAACCAGCTGAGCTAACCGCCCAAGGCACTTGCAAATAATAACCGATAAACGAAAAATTTGCAAGTGTTTTTTTGATATTTTTAGGATTTCTTTAAGGGATAGAGCATCCATCCGCCGAATTTGTCCCATACCTTGATGTGGGTATGGCCGGGCAGCGGCTGGGCGATCAGCTCTTTGCCGCCGGAAGAGGGCACAAAACGTTTTTCTGCGAAAAAGCAGCCGTCCTGCAGGGTGCCGGAGGCGGCAAAGTCGGCCAGTGCCAGGGGATTGGCGGCGAGAGCCTGCTCCAGCCGGGCACGGGTCTTTCCCTTCAGCCCCAGCTGCTGCAGATCTCTTGTGCAGGTCTGCAGAGAATAGGAGCCTGCGCCGTTCATGGAGATCTGAAGAGATGTCTCTTCGAAGGTGCATTGAGGCGAGCAGGCAGGCTGCTGCGTTTCTTCGCTGCAGACGGTAAAGGAGACGCCTGCGGCAGAAAGCCGTTTGGCTGCGGTGTTGACGGCAGCAGGGGAATTGTCGCAGGTAAGAAACCGGCGTCCGCTTGCGGCTGCTGCTGCTGCCAGAGTGCCGCTTCCTCCGTAGAAGTCGGCGCAAAGACCGCCCTCGGGGCAGAAGGATTCGATGAGGATATCCAGCAGCTTGACCGGCTTTTGGGTGGCATAGCCGGTGCGCTCGGGAGAGCTTCTTCCCACCATGTCGACGGAAAGCACGTCGCGGCGGTTGACCATGGTATACCAGCCCAGCTCGTCTTTGAATTCTTCGACGCCCTTAAAGCGATAGGGCTTGTAGCCACGGTTGTAGCTTTTTTCTTTCGAGGGCCTGAAATAGAAGACCTTTGATTTGGCATAGACCAGAATGGTGTCGTGCTTTTTCGCAAAGCCGCGGCTTGCGAAGCCGCCGGATTTATACGACCAGATCAGCTCGTTGACCAGGTTGTCGTAGCCGAAGATATCGTCCAGCAGCACCTTTACGTAATGGACCGCATGCCAGTCGAGATGAACGGCAAGAATGCCTGTTTCGCTGAGAAGCTCCCGGATGGCCATGAACCGGACGGCCAGATGGGTCAGATACCCGACCATGCCGGCCTGGGTGCTGTCGGAATAGGCCTTGGTGCTCAGCATGGCAGAGCCGCTGCCCGTATCAAGGCGCAGCTTTGCCTGCTGGTTATTGCCGGTAAAAAAGGGCGGGTCTACCGAGATCAGATCGATCTTTCCCTTCAGGTCCTTTTGCTGAAGCAGATAGCCCATGAAGGCCAGATTGTCGCCGTAGGCCAGCAGATTATCGCCGCCGCCGCAAAAAACGTCGGTTGGAAGAAACTCTTCCTGCGGGGCAGCCGTGAACCGGGCATAGGCCTCGTTGGCGGCTCTTGCGGCTGCTGCAAGCTGTTCAAAGGATTCCATAGGCATCGCTTAGTGGAAATAGCGGAAAACGCCTCTGACCTTGCCCAGCACCTGCACCTGATCGACGATGATCGGGTCCATGGAGCTGTTGCGGGGCTGCAGGCGGTAGTGTCCGTTTTCTTTGTAATAGGCCTTTACGGTGGCTTCGCTTTCGATGCCGTCGATCATGGCAACGACGATATCGCCGTTTTCGGCCGTATTCTGCTGCTGCACCAGAATATAGTCACCGTCGAAAATGCCGGCTTCGATCATGGAGTCGCCGTGAACGGTGAGCATGAAGTTCTGCCCCTTGCCCAGATAGCGGGCCGGCAGGGGGAAGGAATCTTCGATATTCTGTTCTGCCAGGATGGGGGTGCCGGCAGCGATGCGGCCGACCACGGGAATGTCGACCACGTCTTCGGCAGCGGAAGGTGCCGGCGCAGGAACAGTCGCCTGGGGCTTGCGCACGGGCCCGCCCCCTTCTTCGGTGCTGATCACCTCGAGAGCTCTGCGCTTGACCGGATCCTTGCGGATAAAGCCCTGCTGCTGCAAAGACCCGATGGCCTTGTGCACCGTAGAGGTGGATTTTATATTCAGCGCGCTGCAGATCTCCCGGACAGTGGGGGGATAACCGTTGCTGCGGATCTGCTGCTGCATGTAGTCGAGTATCTGCTTTTCCCTTTCG
The DNA here is from genome assembly GCA_021443825.1 of Bacillota bacterium. Classification (GTDB taxonomy): domain Bacteria; phylum Bacillota; class Clostridia; order Peptostreptococcales; family Anaerovoracaceae; genus RGIG2707. The sequence continues at coordinate 2,066 of JABUTE010000291.1, read as the reverse complement.
GTCATAGGCCTCTCCTTAATATAATGAACATAATTGAACGATAGTGGTCCGACATTAGTATATCATAACCGCAAATAAATGCAAACGTTTGTTCGCGGCTTTGCCTGCAAAATCGGCGCATCCTGCTATATTTACCGCGATGGCGGGAGAAATCACCGTTTTCCATTGACAATATTTGGTGTTTTCCATTAAAATAAAAGGCAATTTTCGTTAGTATCTATGGAATCCCTTTCTGAAAAGGAGAGCAGCATGAGCGAATATAACCATAAGACCATCGAGCCCAAATGGCAGGCTTACTGGAAGGAGCACGACACCTTCCGCACCGATGTCCGGGATTTTTCCAAGCCGAAGTATTATGTGCTCGATATGTTTCCCTATCCCTCCGGCGTAGGCCTTCACGCAGGCCATCCCGAGGGCTACACCGCCACCGATATCATGTCGCGCATGAAGAGGATGCAGGGCTACAATGTGCTCCATCCCATGGGCTATGACTCCTTCGGTCTGCCCGCCGAGCAATATGCCATCACCACCGGCAACCATCCCGCCGAATTCACCGAAAAGAATATCGCGACCTTCAGCAACCAGCTGAAGGAGCTGGGCTTCGACTACGACTGGTCCAAGCAGCTGGCTACCTCCGATCCCAAATACTATAAGTGGACCCAGTGGATCTTCAAGAAGCTGTACGAGGCAGGCTATGCCAAATATATCGGCATGCCGGTCAACTGGTGCGAGGAGCTGGGCACCGTTCTCTCCAACGATGAGGTCATCGACGGAAAATCCGAACGGGGCGGCTATCCGGTAGTTCGCAAGAACATGTACCAGTGGGTCATCGACCAGCCCGCCTTCGCGGAAAAGCTGCTGGAGGGTCTGGAAGACATCGACTGGCCCGAATCCACCAAAGAGATGCAGCGCAACTGGATCGGCAAGTCCACCGGTGTCGAGGTTGATTTTGAGATCGCAGGCGGCGGTAAGTTCTCTATCTTTACCACCTGCATCGAGACCATCTACGGCATCACCTTCATGGTGCTGGCACCCGACGGCGACATTACCAAGAGCCTGCTCGACCGGGTCGAGAATCGGGAAGAGGTAGAGGCCTACATCGCCGAGACCCTGAAGAAGAACGATATGGACCGCACCGAGCTGAACAAGGGAAAGAGCGGCTGCTGCCTGAAGGGCATCTACGCCGTCAACCCGGTCAACGGAAAGCAGGTTCCCGTCTTTATCGGCGACTTCGTTCTGGCCAGCTACGGCACCGGCGCTGTCATGGCTGTTCCCAGCCACGACCAGAGAGACTTCGAATATGCTCAGTTCCACGGCATCCCCATGATCCAGGTCATCGAGGGCGACGTCAGCGAGAGCGCTCTTGAAAAGTATTCCTATTTGGGCAAGGGCCTGCACATGATGAATTCCGAGGAATTCACCGGCATGGTGGTCGAAGACGCAAAGGAAGCCATCACCTGCAAGCTTGAAAAGATGGGTGTTGCCAAGCGCACCGTCAACTATCATTTCCGCGAATGGATCTTCGCCCGCCAGCGCTACTGGGGCGAGCCGGTGCCCGTCGTTCACGGCGAAGACGGTCAGATCCACGTGCTCTCCGACGACGAGCTGCCTCTGGTGCTACCCGTCATGGACGATTACAAGGGCAGAAACGGCAAGGCGCCTTTGGAAAATGCCGGCGACTGGAAGCAATACGATCATAACGGCATCAGGGGCGTTCGCGAGACCTCTACCATGCCCGGCTCCGCCGGCTCCAGCTGGTATTACATGCGCTACATCGATCCCGACAACGATCAGGAATTCGCCGATCAGGAGCTGCTGAAGCACTGGCTTCCCGTCGACCTTTACATCGGCGGCCCCGAGCATGCCGTCGGCCACCTGATGTATGCCCGTATCTGGAACCGCTTCCTCTACGATCAGGGCCTGTCTCCTGTGAAGGAGCCCTTCCGGAAGCTGGTCCATCAGGGCATGATCCTGGGCGAGAACGGCATTAAGATGGGCAAGCGCTTTCCCGAATTCGTGGTCAATCCCAGCGATATCGTAAGAGAATACGGCGCCGACACCCTGCG
>JABUTE010000177.1 GCA_021443825.1 Bacillota bacterium | reverse complement strand
TCTATGGTCTGCAAGATCACTTCCTCCACCCTGACCGGCATGACCGGACAGGTGGTGCTCAATGCCAAGGGCAAGGCGCTCACCTTTATTCCCGGCACCTCTGAGATCGTCTATAACGATACCGACTGCATTATCGTAGCTGCCGACGGCTCCACCGACGGGTTTGCCGATCTGGCAGAGGGCAGCGGTTTTCGCCTTTACCGCAACGGCAAGGTCTGCACTCCTGCTGACATCCGCAAGTGGGATGTAGCCACCTACGATGTGGAGCGGAAGGTGATCGAGCTGTGCGACCAGCGGCTCAATGCCTATTACGAATATGCCTCGCCTGATGCCGAAAAGCCCCAGATCGTTTATCTGCTGGGCGGAAACACCTTCGATGTGCTGGAGGGTGCTGAAGCAGAAGTTGCTGCCTTTACCCCCGGCCAGCAGGCAGTCTTCCTCTTTACGGCAGACGGCAAGATCGCCGGCGCCGCCGCTCCCGGAACCTCCGGCATCTATACCAACACCACCGGAGCCGTCGATACCGAAGGCAATCTGACGGTCGAGCTCTGCGGCCAAAGCTATCAGCTGCCCGGAAAGCAGGATAAATCTTTGCGGGGCGAGACGGTCGAGCTGATCGCCTATACCGATGAGGGCGCCCAGCTGCGCAAGGCCGGTCTGTTCGATGCCGGTGAAGGCGCAGTGATCGTTCAGGCTAATGGCAGCACCGCCGGCTTTGATCTCCTGACCGGCGGCGCTTCCTATACCCTGTATAAGAACGGATCTAAGGTCACCGCCGAGCAGATCCGCAAATACGATGTAGCCACCTTCGACCGCACCTTAAGAAGGATCGAGCTTTGCGATACCCGCGTCAGCGCCTACTACGAAGACTGCACCGGCAGCCCCAAGAGCCCCGATACCATTACCGTCATGGGCAGGGAATTCATCGTTCTGGATTCGGCCAAGGCAGCTCTCGGTCAGTATAAGCCCGGAAAGCAGCTGCTGCTTCTGTTTACCGCAGACGGAAAGATCGCAGGTGTAGCGACCGAAGAGGGCATGACCTCCAACATGACCGGCAGTGTCAGCAAGGAGGGCACCTTGACGGTTACCATCGGAAAGACCGAGGTCGCGCTCGATGTGACCGTCGATTCCAAGTTCTATAACTCTCAGGTAAGAGTATCCTCCTTCGGACAGGAGCGGCTCAATCTGATCCACGTATCGGGCGATGATACCGTCGGCAGCGTCGTCTACGGAAAGGTCACCTCGGTCGTTACCGAAGAGTCAGAGGATGAGGATGGCGACACGTACACCTCCTGCACCTTCACGGTCACCGACGCCGCAGGCGATCATACCTTCACCAAGGGCTTTGTTCCCTCCGGCGTTGCAAAGGGCAAGTACATCGCCATCCATGTCACCGCAGAGGGGATCTACTCCTGGCTGGAGCCCATGACCAAGCTTTCCGATATTCCTGCCACCGGCTGGATCGGAAATAAAGCCGTCACCTACGGAACCTCCACTTATCTGGTAACAGACGAGACGGCCTATTACAATCTGGATACGAAGACCTGGACCGATAAAGCCAAATTTACGGAATATGCTTCCTCTGCAACGCTGTATGTTTACGACGGCGAAGTTCGCGTGGTGGAATTCGCTGCGGAATAGGGCGCGTATTACAAGAAAGAAAACCAAAAATGACCTGCTGCATCAAACGGTGCAGCAGGTTTTTTCGTCCGTTCGAGGGAAGATCGCCGTAACTTATGGTAATCAAACAACGGTAATGGTATAATTACTATGTCTGTTTATGACTTCTATGCAATTGATGAAATACAGGAGCCTTCTATGAACCGATTTATCGATCTGATCAGCGATACCATAACCCTTCCGTCACAGGAGATGCTCCAGACGGTTCTCACTGCGCAGCTGGGCGATGCCGGCCGCATGGCAGACGACGGAAGAGGTGAAGACATGACCACCCGCCGGCTGGAGGATCTGGCCGCTGAAATGACCGGAAAGGAGGCGGCGCTTTTCTTTCCCACCGGAACCATCGCCAACACCGCCGGCATCCTGTCTCAGGCAAAGCCGGCAAGCCGCATCCTCACCGAAGAGCGGCAGCACATCATGGTGGTGGAAAAGCTTTGCTATATGGAGGACGGCTTTCGCATGAAGCCGGCCATCTATCAGTTGACCGAAGAGGGCGGGTTCGATATTCCTGCCATTGAAGCGCTTTTAAAAGAGGGTGATATCCGCCTTGCGCTGGTCGAAAATACCCATAATTTTTCCGGCGGAAAATGCATTTCCGTCGAACAGATGAAGGCATTTTATGACATCTGCCATAAATATCACGTTCCTGTTCATATGGACGGCGCCCGCCTGTTCAATGCAGCGGAGGGCCTGAGCTGCACCCCGGCCGACATCTGCCGGTATACCGACAGCACCATGTTCTGCATTTCCAAGGGGCTGGGCGCGCCCATGGGCTCCTTGCTGTGCAGCACCAGGGCGGTGATCGACGAAGCAAGAAGACTTCGCAGCCTTTTGGGCGGCACCCTGCGCCAAAGCGGGGTTGCAGCTGCCTGCGGCATCTATGCCCTGCAGCATAACGTAAAGCGCTTAAAGGAAGATCGGCAGAACGCCCAGCTGATGTATTCCATGCTCGGCGGAAAGCTGCGCTGCCTTGAAATGACTGCTTATCCCCAAAGCGATATCCTCATCTTTGATTTTTCAAAGTCAGGGCTCGATCAGGAAGAGTTTGACGCCCGTTGCAAGGAGAAGGGCCTTCGGGGCTATCATGTAAGTCCGGTGGAATATCGGTTCGTGTTCCATCTTGGCATCACCGAAGAAGACACCATCCTCGCTGCTCAGCGGATGCTGCAGCTGGACGAGGAGCTTTTCCAAAGGATGAGGGCATAGGGTGCTTCCGTTTGCTCCATTCTTATCCGTTTCCTGTTTCCGATAGACCTGTCCTTCCTGCGGACCGAAAGAAAAGACCTATGGCGCAACCACAAAGACAAAAGCAAAAGAATACAGACCGTAAGATGAGGCTGGTGAAGTACCTCCATTTTCTGCTGTCTTCGCTTCTGTTTCTTCTGACCTGGTTCGTTTTCGTCAAAACGAACCGGATCCATTACGATGCCCGCTACAACTGGTATGTCTATGCCATGTATGCAGCGATCAGCTACATTTTCAGCAGAACGTATAACAGCTATCTGGTCGGCTATTCCAAACCGTCTGACATCGCCTTTTCCCAAAGCATCACCTGCCTTCTCAGCACCGGTGCGGTCTATGCAAGTGTTCTCATCGTATGGAACAAATGGTATCTGCCCACGCCGTTTCTTTGTGTGCAGCCTCTCATGTGGCTTTTTAACAGCCTGTGGGCAAAGGCGGCCGACCGGTACTATTTTCATCTGAATCCCCCCATGAAGACGGCCGTGATCTATCGCGATGAAGCCGACCGGCGCCGTTTGAAGGAGCTCTCCCGCTATACCCGCAACTTCGCCATGGAGAAGGAGCTCTGTGCCTCGCCCGGTCTGACCATCGAGGAGGTCATTGGGTTTTTAAAAGACTGCGATGCCGTGTTCGTGACCGGTGTTCCTGCCACCTTGCGCAACGGCATTGCCAAATATTGCGTGGAGATGCACATCCAGGGGTATTTCATTCCTCATGTGGGCGATGTGATCATGGCGGGCAGCGAGCATGTGCAGAGCTTTTCCGTGCCGCTGCTGGCGATCCGCTCCGGCAGCGCTCCCGAATATCTGCTGGTAAAGCGGCTGATGGATCTTCTGATCTGCGCCGCAGCACTGGTCGTTCTCAGTCCCGTATTGCTGCTGACGGCCATCGCCATCAAGCTGGAAGACGGCGGCCCTGTATTTTACCGCCAGATCCGTCTCACCAAAGGGGGAAAGGAATTTTCCATCATCAAATTCCGGAGCATGGGCGTCGATGCCGAAAAAGACGGCGTTGCCCGGCTGGCATCGGAAAAAGACAGTCGCATCACCAGGGTCGGCCGGTTTATCCGGGCCACCCGTATCGATGAGCTGCCCCAGCTGATCAACGTGCTGCGGGGCGATATGACCATCGTCGGGCCCCGTCCGGAGCGGCCTCAGATCGCTTCCGAATACGAAAAAGCATTGCCCGCCTTTCGCCTTCGCCTGCAGGTCAGGGCAGGGCTTACCGGCTACGCTCAGGTCTACGGAAAATATAACACCGATCCGGTGGATAAGCTTCTCTTCGACCTGATGTATATCAATCACATGAATCTGATCACCGATCTGCAGCTGATGTTCGCCACGGTAAAGATCCTGTTTATGAAAGACAGCACCCAGGGGGTGGAGGAAGGTCAGATCACAGCACAAAACGACAGAGGATAAGATCTTGAGCGAAAAACGATCCCGATACAGCATTGCTGATCTCATATACATTCTGTTTCTTTCGGCAGTGATGCTCTGCATCCTGCCCGACTATATCAAAGCAGCGTTCCCCCAATGGGCGGCAGCCTCCCTTCTTTGCACCGAACCGGCGGTGACATTGGTCTTTCGGCTGATGCTGCTTTTGGCAGGCGTTTCTGTCAGCCTGGGCAATGAAACGTCCCGCAGCCGCAAGAAGGGGATAGGACCTTTCCGCGAGATGCTGCGCTATGCCTTCAAGGCCGTTTTTATGACCGGCCTTTTTGTGGTTGCCCGGCTGTTTCAGGCAAAGCCGATCCGGCTCTATTCCGTTGTCCGGTCAGCTTTTGGCTTATCTTCCATCGGCAATTCCTCCTGGTATGTGCTCGCAGGCTGGATCATCGCTCTTTCGGTCGGCTTCGGTCTGCTGCTGGGCAGGCGCAGGCCTTTCCTTTCCGAGGGCATCGCCGTGCTTTTGGCAGGGCTGCTGCTCTATCCGGTCAAGGCCTTCGGCCCTGTTTTTGATGAGAAGCCGCTGCTTTTCTTCTACGCAGGGCTGCTGCTGGGTGCGCTGCTGTGCTATGCAAAGCCATCCCTCGTTTCGGACGCTTCGCAGGGACTGTTTTCCTGGCTGGGGGATCGCTGCTGCGGCATTCTTCTGTGCGCCCGGCTGCCGCTGCTGCTGTTTCCTGCAGAAGGCTGGACCCGCGGCAGCGCCGCGTATCTGCTGCTGTGCGTTTCTTCCGGTCTGTTTTTTGGGATCCTGTGCGACCTGACAGGCTCTGCCGCAGGAAGCATCTTGGCCCAGGGCTTCGGTATTCCCCGGGTCGATCTGAAGGAGCTTTCCAAATACGAATTCCTCTTCACCGAACTGGTAAAGCGGGACTTTAAGAAAAAGTATAAAAGGACCATTCTCGGGGTCTTCTGGAGCGTTCTGTATCCCATCATGATGCTCCTTGTAATGCGGCTGGTGTTCACCCAGTTCTTCGGGCGCAACACCTCTCATTACACCACCTATCTGTTCTGCGGAAATCTGATCTTCTCTTATTTCAGCGAAGCCACCACCCAGGGCATGACGGCTCTGATGGCCAATGCAGCCATCTTTACCAAGACCAATGTGCCCAAATACATGTTCGTGCTCAGCAAGAACGTGCAGACCCTGATCAATTTTGCCCTGACGGTCTGCGTCTTCTTCCTGTTCTGCGTCTTCGACAAGATCACCTTTACCTGGAAGATGCTCACCCTGATCTATCCTATCTTCTGCCTGCTGGTCTTTAATGTGGGCGTCGGGCTGATCCTTTCGGTATTCTTTGTCTTCTTTAAGGATGCCCAGTATCTGTGGTCGATCTTTACCCGGCTGCTGATGTATATGTCTGCCATCTTCTATCAGATCGACAGCTATCCGCAGAATGTGCAATATCTGTTTCTGCTCAATCCCATCTATCTGTTCATCCGGTATTTCCGCAAGGTGGTCATTGAGGCGACGATCCCGTCGGTGGCCTTCCATCTTCTGATGCTGGCCTATTCGCTGGCCGCCTTTGGCTGCGGCATGTGGCTCTACAAAAAGAAGAATCAGGAATTCATGTATTACGTATAAAGGATACGCAAAAGGAATGAGTGTTATTGAAGTCAAAAATGTATCTATCGGCTACAAGACCGGTGATTTTAAAAGCATCGGCTTGAAGGATTACGTGATCAAAAAGCTTTTGGGAACCTACGATGTGCGCTACTTCTGGGCGGATCGGGACATCCGCTTTTCGCTGGAGCAGGGCGATCTGTTAGGCATCATCGGCTCCAACGGGGCGGGAAAATCCACCCTTTTAAAGGCGGTCTCCGGCATCATGGTGCCCACGGAGGGGCAGGTCATCTGCGACGGCAGGGTCGCTGCTCTTCTGGAGCTGGCCAGCGGCTTTGACCCGGATCTGACGGTGCGCGAAAATACCTTTCTTCGGGGAGCGATCTTAGGCTATTCCAAGGCCTTTATGCTCGACCATTACGATGAGATCATCGCCTTTGCCGAGCTGGAGGAGTTTCAGGACCATGCCTTCCGCCAGCTTTCCTCCGGTATGAAATCCCGCCTTGCCTTTGCCATCGCATCTTTGGTAAAGCCGGATGTGCTGATCCTGGATGAGGTGCTGTCGGTGGGCGACGGTGCTTTTCGCGCCCGGTCGGAAGAAAAAATGAAAGAGATGATGAGCGGCGGAACCACCACCATTCTGGTCTCCCATTCGGTCGGGCAGATCCGCGATCTTTCCACCAAGATCCTGTGGCTTCATAAGGGGCAGCAGATCATCTTCACCGATCAGGTGCAGCAGGTCTGCGATTGCTACGAAGAATTTTTAAAGACGAAGACCCTTCCGGCAGCCCTAAAGGAGCTTACCGATCTGGCGCAGGCCTATCCGAAAACCGGAGCCGTCGCAGACAAAAGCACAGAAGGAGCCATATGAACGGGATCGGAACCATCAGCATCATCATGGCTGCTTACAATGCGGAAAAGACCGTCGCAGCCTCTGTGCAGTCGGTAATGAGGCAGACTTATGCCGACTGGGAGCTGCTGCTTATCGATGATTGCTCCACCGACCGCACAGGAGAGATCGCAGAGGCCTTTGCCGCGCAGGATCCCCGTATCCGGGTGCTGCATAATCCGGTCAATTCCGGGGTCTCCAAAACGAGAAGGGCGGGCGTCGATGCCTCTTCGGGTGCCTGGCTTGCTGTTTTAGACAGCGACGATCTGTGGCAGAGCGATAAGCTGCAAAAGCAGGTGCAGACTGCTCTTATCGAAGACGCCGATCTGATCTGTACCGGATCCTCTTTTATCGACGAAGAGGGCGCGCCCTACGAGTGGGTGCTGCACGTGCCCCGGCAGATCACCTACCGGCAGCTTTGCTTTCAGAACATCATTTCCAATTCCTCTGTGCTTGTCAAAAAAGATGTGTTTCTTGCCAATTGCGTAGAACGGGAGGATATTCACGAAGACTTTGCCTGCTGGCTCAATGTATTGAAAAACGACGGCAAGGCGGTGGGCATCGACGAGCCTCTGCTGATCTACCGGATCTCAAGAGCCTCCCGCACCGGCAATAAATTCCGTTCGGCTCTTCGCAACTGGCGCACCTACCGTGCCGTGGGAATGGCCGTTCCCAAAGCCCTGGTCTGTGAGACCGGCTATATGATCAAAGGTGTATTGAAGTATAAGAATATTAAAGGCTGATTATTAAAGGAATGGGTAAGCATGGATCAGACCGTCATGACAGAAAAGGTGGCGCTGTTTCCCGAAGGGGAAGGACGCGATAGGGCTGCGCAGCAGGGCGTTTCGGACCCTTGTTTTGACATGCCTCTCGTGTCGGTGATCATTCCCGTCTATAACGTGGCAGAGTATCTGCCCCAATGCCTGGATTC
>JABUTE010000199.1 GCA_021443825.1 Bacillota bacterium | reverse complement strand
GGGACTCGAACCCTGGGCACCCTGATTAAGAGTCAGGTGCTCTACCAACTGAGCTAATGATGCGTGTTCATCAGAACAATGAATAATTTACCACGCAGGGCATTCCTTGTCAACAACTATTTTCGCTTTTTTTAAAGTTTTTCAGAAGGCGGTGCTGCGGCTTTTGATGGCCTCGTTTTGCGGGATTCTGCCGGCGTAGAAGCGCGGCAGCAAGGCCGGTTTCCCTTTGCACAACGAGCCGAGGCTCCCCGTCTTTTTCCGAAACACCTTTTTTCTGCCCTGCAGATCGCATATAATAAGAGTAAGAAGCGATTCGTTATCATTCCGTGCGATCATTAAGGAGGATCTGCCATGAACTTTCTTGAACTTGCTGCAAAGCGTTATTCCTGCAAAAAATACAGCGACAAGCCGGTCTGCGAAAAGGCCCTGGCCAATATTCTGGAAGCCGGACGCCTGGCTCCCACCGCAAAGAATCTGCAGGAGCAGCACATCTATGTCGTAACGTCGCCCGAAAAGCTGGCTGAGATCGACAAGCTCTGCCCCTGCCGCTACGGCGCGCCCATGGTTTTAGCTGTCGCCTATAACAAAGAAAACGTCTTCACCTATCCCGGCGGTAAGCACAGCTCCGGCGCAGAGGATGCCACCATCGTTGCCACTCACATGCTGCTGGCTGCCGCGGCCGAGGGCGTCGACAGCTGCTGGCTCAATTTCTTTGATCCTGCGCTTCTGGCAAAGGCCCTGGGCATTCCCGAAACAGAAGAGTTGGTTATGCTTCTTGACCTTGGTTATGCCGCAGAAGGCGCCGGCCCGCTGGCCAACCACGCAAGCCGCAAGCCCCTGGAAGAGACGGTCACCTATCTGTAGCACCGTTTTCGGCCCTGCTCACCCCACGCATCCCTCCCTCCCCGGAGGGGTGCTTTTTTATTTGTGAAGATTTTCTTAAATTTGTTTATTACAGAGATCCGGCGGAGCAGGGCAACTTGTACGGGCGGGCAGAATAGGCTATAATAGAGTGATTTATTATCTGAATTTACTCTGGAGGATAAGCCATGAAATGTAATATCTGCGGCTATGAATTTACCGAAGGAAAAAAATATTGCCCGCTGTGCGGGGCCAGAGCCATGCCGGCCGTTCAGGTGCCCGCCGCTTCTTCAGCAAGTCAGGAAGCCGCGCCTGCGATGACACCCGAAGCTTCCGCATCCGGTGCAGGAACTGCTTCCTCTGCCATGGATGAGATGCTGCGCAGCCTGGAATCCAAGTATTCCGGTATAAGCCATCCGACCGAAGAAGAATCGCGCACTGCAGATGAAGAAGCGGCTCGCAAGGAAGCTGAAGAAGAGGCTGCCCGCAAGGCCGCTGAAGAAGAAGCCCGCAAAATCGCGGAAGAAGAGACGCGTAAGGAAGCCGAAGAGCAGGCTCTCAAAACAGTCGAAGCAGACACCCGCAGCTCTGCCGAAGAACCCGAGCCGCAGGCCATCGACCCTGCTGCCGAAGAAGCTGCTCGCAAGGCTGCGGAAGAAGAAGCCCGCATTGCCGCCCAGCAGGCCGCCCAAAAGGCAGAAGAAGATCGTCTGCGCCGAAAGGAAGAAGAAGCCCGCCTGGCGAAGAGCGTATCCCACGTCGACAACTTCTTTAAGCAAAGAGAAGCCGAAAAGCAGGGCCAAAGCGCCGTGCAGCCCGCTTCCTTCCAATGGAAGGCCGAAGAAAAGCCCGTAAAAAAGGATGAGCCTCTCAACTGGGGCGAATTCGAATCGGGAAAGGCCTCCGGCGCGCAGAGCACCGAAGCCGTCAACTGGATATCCCTCGATTTTCCAAAGCCCCGCGAGGTAAAAGACATCACCATGGCCTGGGATAAGCCACTCCTCTCCAAAGAAGAAGAAATGGCCCAGGCGAAGGCACAGCCCAACCCGGTATGGCCCGAAAACATCATGCGCTCCGGCGCCAAGGCCACCCTGGTCTATACCCCCCTGCAGGGCGAGCGCCCCGTAGGGCACACTGAATTCGACTGGAATCAGGCGCCGGCAGCAGAGCCTGCCGCCCAGCCTGCGCCTCAGCCGGAGGTTCAGCAGCCCGCAGAAGAACTAACGAAGCCTGAGCCTGCTCCGCTGCAGCCCGAAGAAAAAGAGCTGCCCGAGGGAGCCTTCCGGATGCCCCGCTGGAACGATCTGACCTACACCAGGCCCTCCTTCACCGAAGAAGAGCGGGCGAAGATCAAGGCAGCCGACAGCGAGCCGTCCGAGATCTCCGCGGCTCCGGTCACCTCCGATACCATCAGCTGGGAGGATTCCATCAAGGCTGCCGCAGCAAAGAGCGCAGCACTGGCAAAACAGAAAGAAGAAGAGCGGGCCGCAGAAGCCGCCCGCATCCAGGCCGAGCAGGAAGCCCTGCGCAGGGCCGCCGAAGAAGAAGCGCGTAAGGCCGCCGAAGAAGAAATGCTTCGCAAGGCTGCCGCCGATGCTGCTGCCCTGAAGGCTGCAGAAGAGGCCTTAAAGCAGGTGAAAGACGCTGCCCCGCAGGAAGAACCACTTTCGGAAAACCCGCAGGAAGAAGTCTCCCCCGAAGAAGCCCCTGCAGACCGTCCCGAATCCAATGTGGGCTTCACCTCTCACGGCTTCATCGACCCGGCAGAGGTGGAGCCTCGCAAGCTGCGCAGCACGCCCTTCGTGCAGCCGCTGGAAAACAGAGCCTCCGCCGAGTTCAACTGGAACCAGACGGCAGAAGAGCCTGTCCGCACTTTTTCCGCAGAAGAAGAAGCCAAGCCCGCACAGCCTCAGCCCGCAGAAGAAGAGACGGCTCCCGCACAGCCTCAGCCCGCAGAAGAGCCGGCGGCGCCCCTTTCCCAGGCAGGCGAAGATCCCTTGCAGCAGCAGCCGCAAACAGAGGAGACTGCTCCCGCAGCGGCAGATGTCGCTGCCGATGACGCATGGCTTCAGTCCATGAGCGGCGACAAGACCGAAAAGAAGCAGGGCGGCATCTTCGATTCCTTTATCATCGCCAATACCGATGCCCCCGAAGACGTCGAAGAAATTCCTCCCGCCGACCTGCACGCAGAGCCCAAGGCGCCGCTGCTCACCGAAGCAGCTCCCGAAAAAGCGTCTCCCAAGCCTGCCACCGGCAGCCATGCCCCCTTCGGCGCAGCCCAGTTCCAGAAGCTGCTCGATCTGGAGGCCAACCGCATCCGCAAGACCCAGGATGAAGAGCCGGTCTTTGCCGACTCCAATACTCGCGTGTTCAGCCGCATCGAATTCCAGACAGCGGCCGCAGCCCCTGCTGAAGAAACAGAAGACAAGGCAGAAGAAGATCTGCTGACCCCCGAGATTCCCGCGACCGAGGCACTTCCCGTAGAGCAGGTCGATGCAGATGAGCAGCTGGCGCTGGAGCTTTCTCCCCAGGAGCAGCAGCCGCAGAGCCCTGCATCCCAGATTCCTTCCTTCGAGCCCCACACCGAGCCGGCTTCCGCCCCGAACACCAGCGAAGAGACTTCCCAAGCGAAGCCCGGCGGCGAGCAGGCACCTTCCATCCGCTTTGTCGACGTCACCTCTGCCATCGGTGAAGAAGCCTTCCGCCACAACACGGTAGAGCTTCGCATGGCCGAGATGAAAAAGAAAGAGGCCGAAGAAGAGCTGCACCGCTCCGAATACCGCAAAAAGCTGGAGCAGATGGCAAAGGCAAGAGAAGCCTTCTTCCGCGATGACGACGACGAAGACGAGCAGCCCAGAAGACGGTTCGGCTTAGGCAAGGCAAAGGATGCCGCCGAAGCAGGCGAAGAAAACGAACTGAAGAAGCAGCAAAGCGAAGAAGCAGAAGACGACGAAGAGGAAAAGCTCTCCCGCCCCGGCGAGGCTGCAGAGGGCAGCGACGACGAAGACGACGATGACGACGAAGAAGAAAGCGGCGGTCATCCCCTGCTGCTGGCACTTCTGGTGCTGGCGCTGCTCATCGGACTGGCCAAGGGCGGCGTTGTGGCCATGAAGCATTTCATGCCCGAGTCTTCGGTCACCGAGATCGCGGTCTCCGTTGATGAAATGGCCACCGAAGCCGCAAAGACCGGCTTTATCGCCATCAAAAAAGGCGCAGACTCTCTGCTGCACAAGATCAAAAAGGACGAGACCGAGCAGGAGGAGCCCGATGAGGCCTATGTCGACCCCGACATCGATCTGACGGCCCTGGCCGCCGAATTCGACCCGGAAGGTCAGCTGAAGGCGCTGGTCATCGACCCCTCTTTGGAATATGTGGAGCAGCGCACCTCCTCCTACAGCGATCTGGCCGAAAGCCAGCCCTGCGATGATCCCCAGCTGCGCACCGCCATCTACGGCGTCATGACCGCCTATAACAGCAGCTGGAACAAGTATGTCAACGATCCCCAGACCGACGATGTGCTTTCTTATCTGACGGCCGACGGCGAGGCCTACAGCAAGGTGCTGCGCTACGACAATTCCGACAGCACGCGTAAGCAGGAATTCCGAAAGCTGTCGCTGGGCCAGGTCAGGACCTTCGAAGGCGGCGCTTACGTATTCACCGAAGAAGAGATCTCCATCTCTTCCGGCAGTGCTTCTTCTGACTTCGACGATCTGATGGTCTACCGCCTGGAGGCCATCGGCGATATCTACAAGATCGTCAGCTACTCCGAATACAAATAGAAATCGATTCCTGTGCCCCGATTTCAAAGGATCGGGGCCTGTTTTTATCCGAAAGGAGCTCCCATGAAAGAAAAAAACATTTCCGGCCGCATACAGCTCGCAATTTTCGTGCTGATGCTTCTTGGCATCGGCATCTATGCGCTGGACGGGTTCATCACCGACATCATCTGGTTTCGCAGCGAGGGCTATCTGTCGGTCTATCTGACCGGGATCCTGACTAAGCTGAAGCTGGGCATTCCCGTCTTTTTTGCCGTGACCCTGCTGGCCAAGGTGCTCATGGGCTTTCTGCGCAGCAGCTTCCTCAAAAAGAGCGGCCTGCAGCTTTCCAAAGACAAGTCGAAAAAGCGTCTTACGGTGATCAGCTGGCTTCTTGCCGGCATCTTCGGCGCCCTGATCGCCATCACGGTCGTGATGCCTCTTTGGTTCGAGATCCTGGAATTTTTCAATTCCACCGGCTTTGGCATCGACGACCCTCTGTTTTCAAAAGACATCAGCTTCTATATCTTTAAGCTGAGCTTTCTTCGAAGCCTTTCCTCCTGCGCCATCACCATCGCTGCGGCTTTGATGATCATGCTGGCCCTGTTCTATCTGGCGCTCCTGGCAGAGACCCAAAAGCCGGAGGAGGCAACCGTCTATTCCAGCGCAGAGGAGGCCCGCGCCGCACAGGAAGAAGGCGAAAACCCCTTTGCAGAGGCCTTCCGCATCAATAAAAAGCACGAAAAAGAGCTGCGCACCGACGAGCTGAAGACCAAGGGCAAGGCGCTGCTTTCCGTTGCCTCCGGCCAGATCACCCTGCTGGGTGTGCTCTTCTTTGCAGGCATCGCCGTCAGCCTCTATCTGAAGCAGTTCGATCTGCTCTACGGCGGCACCGGGGCCTGCTACGGCGCCGGCTATACCGATATCACCGTCACCCTGAACATCTACCGGATCCTGATGGTGCTGGCTGTGCTTTCCGCTTTTCTGCTGATCATCGCCATCCGCAAAAAAAGCGTTAAGCTGGCGCTGCTCTGTCCGGTGCTGATGGTGCTTGTATCCATGTCGGGAACCTTTATCACCTCTGCCGTGCAGAGCCTGATCGTTTCGCCCGACGAGCTGAACAAAGAAAGCGCCTTTCTGAAAAACAATATCGAATACACCCGGCTGGCCTACAACCTGCAGGATATTCAGGTGCGCGATTTTACCGCCAAAGGCGACCTTTCCCAGACCGATGTGCTGGAAAACATGGAGACCTTTTCCAACATCCGCATCAACGATTTCGATCCGGCCCAGCAGTTCTACAACCAGACCCAGTCCATCCGAAGCTACTATTCCTTTAACGATGTCGATGTGGACCGGTATTATATCAACGGCGAATACACCCAGTGCTTCCTGTCTGCCCGCGAGATCGATCAGACGAAGATCGAGGATTCCTGGCTGATCCGCCACCTGAAATACACCCACGGCTACGGCATCACCCTTTCCCGCGTGGATTCCGTTACGGCCAGCGGACAGCCCAACATGCTGATCGACAGCATTCCGCCGGTGTCGCAGGTGTCTGAGATCGCCATCGACCGGCCCGAGATCTACTACGGCGAATCCACCGACGGCTATGTGATCACCAACACCGGCGAAAAGGAATTCGACTACCCCAGCGGCGAATCCAACGTCTACTGCAGCTATGAGGGCGACGGCGGCATCCGGCTGAACCCCTTAAACCGCCTGCTGTTCGCCATCCGCGAGAAGAGCCTGAAGCTGCTGATCTCCACCAACATCAAATCGGATTCCAGGATCCACATCTATCGCAATATCACCGAAAGGGCCGCCAAGATCGCACCCTTCCTCACCTATAACGATGACCCCTACATCGTCTGCGAAGACGGCAAGCTGTACTGGATCATCGATGCCTACACCACCAGCGCGCTGTATCCTTACTCCGAGCCCTACGAGCAGTACAACGCCACCAATTACATCCGCAACTCGGTCAAGGTTGTGGTCGATGCCTACAACGGCGACATCAGCTTTTATATCTGCGACGAAAGCGATCCTCTGGTGCAGACCCTTGCAAAGATCTATCCCGACCTTCTCAAGAGCCTGGAGCAGATGCCCGAAGCCCTGCGCAGCCATCTGCAATATCCCAACAGCCTGTTCAACATCCAGGCCTATGTCTACACCAAGTATCACATGACCGACGAGGCTGTGTTCTATCAGAGCGAAGACCTCTGGTCCATCGCCAGCGAGCAGTACGGACAGGCCACCAAGCAGATGGAGCCCAACTACTTCATCATGAAGCTGCCCGGCGAAAGCAAGGCCGAATTCGTCAGCACCATTCCCTACACCCCCAGCGGCAAGTCCAATCTGACCGGTATCCTCACCGCCCGCCAGGACGGCGAACACTACGGACAGCTGGTGCTCTACCGCATGCCCAAGGATCAGACCGTCTACGGGCCGGCCCAGATCGAGGCACAGATCAACCAGGATGCCGAGATCTCAAAGGAATTCTCTCTTTGGAACAACTCCGGCTCGTCTTATCTGCGGGGCAACATGTTCGTGATCCCCGTAAACGATGCGCTGCTTTATGTGGAGCCCATCTATCTGGAAGCCTCCACCGGAAGCCTTCCCGAGGTGAAGCGTGTCGTTGCCTTCTTCGGCGAAAAGGTGGCCTATGAGGCAACTCTGGCCGACTGTCTCAACACCCTGTTCGGCGAAGGCACGGGAGACCCCTTAAGCACCTCCAATCCCATCGAGCAGGGCCGCTTGCAGGCAGAGCAGCTCAAGAACCCGCCGGTGCACGAAGAGCCGGCGCCGCAGCCTGTACAGCCGCAGGCACCTTCTGCGCCCGGCAGCAGCCAGTCCCCGCAGCAGAAGCCGCAGCTCACCGACGAAGAAGGTAATCTGCTGCCCGCAGAAACCATCAAAGACCTGGCCCTGCTGGCGCAGACAGCCTATGAGCAGGCTCTGGCAGCCATGCAGCAGGGCGACTGGATCGAATACGGAAAATATATGGACATCCTCTCTCGCTATCTGGAGCAGATGGCAGGCAGCGACCTTCAGTAGCAGCAAAGCAGGCGCGCATCACCAGGAAAACAGATCCTGAAGAGATGCGGCGCCGGTTTGCAGGCCCTGTTTCGCAGGCGCCCGATCCCTTACCTGCACAAAAAATACGTCCCGGCCGGAGCTTTCCGGTCG
>JABUTE010000018.1 GCA_021443825.1 Bacillota bacterium | reverse complement strand
AAAAGAATCAGGTATATCAGTTTGACAATTATATATCTATCTATTTTCGAAATAATAGTAGTATACTATTATCGCAATTTATGATCCATGTTAAGGATCGCGTCCGTCTGCACCGGAAAAGTCTTCTATATTATTATTTGCAGAAGGCCCGGGCATGCGGATGCTGAAGTATAAAGTTTAAGGAGGAAAAGCCATATGGGTAATCTCACTTTCCGTGGCGGTGTGCATCCCTTCGAGGGCAAGGCCCTTTCCGAAAATGCGCCCCTCACAGAATACCTGCCTAAAGGCGAACTTGCATTTCTGATCAACCAGCATATCGGCAAGCCGGCGATCCCTGTGGTCGAAAAAGGAAACCACGTGCTGGCCGGTCAGCTGATCGCCAGAGCAGACGGCTTCGTTTCGGCCAATATCGTCAGCTCGGTATCCGGAACCGTAAAGGATATCCGCAAGATCGCCACCGCTACCGGAGCCAAGGCAGTCGCCATCATCATCGAAAACGACGGGGAATATCAGCTTGCAGAGGGGATCGGTGAAAAAGTCGACACCGCAAAGCTGAGCAACAAGGAGATCCTCGACAAGATCGCAGCCGCA
Source organism: Bacillota bacterium (assembly GCA_021443825.1). Classification (GTDB taxonomy): domain Bacteria; phylum Bacillota; class Clostridia; order Peptostreptococcales; family Anaerovoracaceae; genus RGIG2707. The sequence continues at coordinate 7,232 of JABUTE010000018.1, read as the reverse complement.
GGCATCGTCGGTCTGGGCGGAGCAGGCTTTCCCACCCATGTAAAGCTGATGCCCAAAAACCCCGACGACATCAAGTATGTCATCGTCAACGGCGCCGAATGCGAGCCCTATATCACCTGCGACGACCAGCTGATGCGCACCTACCCCGACGAGATCGTCATGGGTCTGCAGCTGATGGTCGGCCTCTTCCCCAATGCGGTGGGCGTCATCATCATCGAAGACAACAAGCCTGCCGCCATCGAGGCCATCAAGGCTGCCTGTGTCGGCACCAACGTGCGGGTCATGACCGCAAAGACCAAGTACCCCCAGGGCGGTGAGCGTTCCATCGTCTCCGCCGTTACCGGCAAGCACCTGCGTCTGGGTCTTCTTCCCGCCGACTTCGGCTGCGTGGTCGACAACGTGACCACCGTCAGAGCCATCTACCGTGCGGTCGCCTACAACGAGCCTCTCATGGAGCGCAACTTTACCGTCTCCGGCGACGGCATCGAGCACCCTTCCAACTTCATCGTCAAGATCGGCACCTCCCAGCAGGAGCTGATCGATGCAGCCGGCGGCTTTAAAAACGGCATCCATCCCGAAAAGATCATCTCCGGCGGTCCGATGATGGGCTTTGCCATGCCCGACGCCAACGTTCCCGTCTGCAAGGCAAACAACGCCCTGACCATTCTGGCAAAGGATGAGGTCGCCATCGCTCAGGAGCAGATGACCGAATGCCTGCGCTGCGGACGCTGCGCCGATGTCTGCCCCGAGGGTCTGATTCCCCAGCAGATGGCACAGGCCGCCCTCAGAGGCAACCTGGACCGCTACGAGAACAAGCTCAAGGGTCTGGAATGCGTCGCCTGCGGCTCCTGCACATTCATCTGCCCCGCAAAGCGTCCTCTGATGCAGCTGTTTAAGCAGACCAAGGCTGAGATCATGGCTGCAAAGAGAAAGTAGGTGTACCAAGCTATGGAAAACAGTTTATTTAATGTATCCTCCAGCCCTCATACCAGAAGCCCCAAAACAACGCAGACGGTCATGAGGGATGTCATCATCGCTCTGCTGCCCGCAACAGCGATGGGTATCTACGTTCACCGTCTCAACGGTCTGATCGTGATCCTGTCTTCCGTGATCGCAGCCGTTGTCGGTGAATTCGTCTTCGACAAGATCGTCGGAAAGAAGAACACTGTCAAAGACCTGAGCGCTGTCGTCACCGGTCTTCTGCTGGCCCTGTGCCTGCCCGAAGGGGTCGGCCCCGTCATTCCCGCTCTGGGTGCCCTGTTTGCGGTCATCATCGTCAAGGGCATCTTCGGCGGCCTGGGTAAGAACTTCATGAACCCGGCCCTCGCCGCAAGAGGCTTTCTGCTGATCTCCTTCAGCACCGCCATGACCACCTACGGCATCGACGGCGTCACCTCCGCAACACCTCTGGCTGATATGGCCGCCGGAAACTCCGTCGACCTGATGTCGGTATTCATCGGCACCAGCAACGGCGTCATCGGAAGCTCCACTTTGGGCCTTCTCATCGGCGGCATCTACCTGCTGGCCACCAAGACCATCACCCTGCACATTCCCGCGGCGTCGCTGATCTCCTTCGCCCTGTTCATGTTCGTTGCCGGCGGACACGGCATCGATCCCCAGTTCCTGCTGGTGAACATCGCAGGCGGCGGCATCATCATGGCAGCCGTCTTCATGGCGACCGACTACGTTACCAGCCCTGTTTCCTCTACCGGACAGATCATCTACGGTATCATCGTCGGTATTCTGGGCGCCCTGTTCCATATCTACGGCAATGCCACCGACTCCGCATCCTTCTCGGTCATCATCGCCAACCTGTTCGTTCCTCTCATCGATGAATACATCGTGCCCAAGCCCTTCGGCCACAGAGGCGAAAAGGAAAACGATACCATGGGAAGAAAGTCTGCCTTCACCCTGTGTGCCATCACCCTGATCGCAGGTCTGGCCCTTTCCGGCATCTTCACCCTGACCAAAGACACCATCCAGTTCCAGAAAGACGAAGCCGCAAAGGCCTCCTACGTCGCCGTCTGCCCCGGTGCAGAGGTCTTCGACGATCATGAAGCCATGACCGCAGCCATCGCCGAAATGAACGGAGATGTCTACGACGAAAGCTTCGGCAGAGTCTATATCAACAAGGCCTACGAGGGCAAGGGTGCTGACGGTTCCGTTCAGGGCTACGTATTAAGCGTTACCACCAAGGACGGCTACGACGGCACCATCACCATGACCCTGGGTCTGGATAAGGACGGCGCCATCAGCGGAATCGCCTTTACCGAGCTGCACGAAACGGCCGGCATGGGCATGCGCTGCGACGAGCCGGAATTCAAGAACCAGTTTAACGGAAAGAAGGGTCCCGCCTTCATCCTCAACAAGACCGGCGGCGCATCCGCAGACAACGAGATCAACTCCGTATCCGGAGCATCCATCTCCTCCGGAGCTGTGCTCAATGCTGTCAATGCTGCTCTTGACTTCTTTGCAGCAAACGTAAAGTAGGAGGCAGAACATGAACAAATATACCGAACGTATCTACAACGGCCTGATCAAGGAAAATCCCTCCATGGTTCTGATGCTGGGCATGTGCCCCACTCTGGCGGTCACCACCTCGGCTAAGAACGGCCTTGGCATGGGGCTTTCCACCCTGGTCGTTCTCATCGCATCCAATGTGATCATCTCCATGATGCGCAAGATCATTCCCAACGAAGTAAGACTTCCGGCAGAGATCGTCATCGTCGCATCCCTTGTTACCATCGTTGAGCTGGCGACGCAGGCCTATCTGCCCGGACTTTACAAGTCGCTGGGCATCTTCATTCCCCTGATCGTCGTCAACTGCATCATCCTGGGACGCGCCGAGGCTTATGCGCTGAAGAATCCTCCCCTGCTCTCCGCCTTCGACGGACTGGGCATGGGGCTTGGCTTCACCTTTGCCCTGACCATCCTGGGCATCATTCGCGAGCTGCTGGGTGCCGGCACCGTATTCGGCATTCAGATCCTGCCCGCTTCCGTCTCGCCCGTTGCCATCTTCGTCAAGGCTCCCGGCGCCTTCATCGTGCTGGCCTTTATGGTCGCCATCATGAACGCCATCGGCATGAAGACCCGGGCAAACAAGATGGTGGAAGGCTGCGACGGCTGCTGCGCCAGCTGCAATTCGGCCTGCTCCAAGAAAGAGGAGGTGTAATCCATGAGTCTGATGCTGATCATCGTGACCACCGCCCTGGTCAACAACGTGGTACTGAGCCAGTTCCTCGGTATCTGCTCCTTCCTGGGCGTTTCCAAGAATGTTAAGACGTCTGCTTCTTTAGGCGCGGCGGTCATCTTCGTTATGACCATCGCCTCCGCGGTCGCCAGCTTCATCTACGATCTGATCCTGGTTCCCCTGGATCTGGATTACCTGAAGACCATCGTGTTCATTCTCGTCATCGCAGCTCTTGTACAGATCGTCGAGATGTTCCTTAAGAAGAGCTCTCCTGCCATCTATGAGGCGCTGGGCATCTTCCTTCCCCTGATCACCACCAACTGCGCGGTACTGGGCGTTGCTCTTACCAATGTGCAGGACGGCTACAACTTCATCCAGAGCGTTACGGCAGGCTTCGGCACTGCCTGCGGCTATACCCTGTCCATCATTCTGCTGGCCGGTATCCGCGAGCATATGGATGAGGATTCCGTTCCCGGCCCCTTCAAGGGAGCCCCGCTGGTGCTCATCAGCGCAGCTCTCATGGCCATCGCGTTCATGGGCTTCTCTGGCCTGGCAATTTAAGGAGGATCTAAAATGGCAATTTTAATAGCTACTGTTGTTATCGCAGCCATCGGTCTTCTGATCGGCTACGGTCTGGTAGAGGCAGGAAAAAAGTTCCATGTCGATACCGATGAAAGAGTCTCGCAGGTTCGCGAGCTGCTGCCCGGCAACAACTGCGGTGCCTGCGGCTTTGCAGGCTGCGACGCGGTGGCAGAGGCCATCGTCAGCGGCGCTGCCGATGTAAACGCCTGCCCCGTCAACAGCGCAGAGAATCAGAACAAGATCGGCTGGATCATGGGCCAGACGGCAGAAGCGCCGAAAAAGAGAACAGCCTTCGTTCACTGCACCGGCGACTGCTCTCACACCAAGCTGAAGTTCAACTACGTAGGCATCGAAGACTGCCGCGCTGCTGTGGGCGCCGGCCTTTCGCCCTGGAGCTGCGATTACGGCTGCATCGGCCTGGGCTCCTGCGCCAAGGTCTGCCAGTACGGTGCCATCTCCGTTCAGGACGGCGTCGCTGTCGTCGACAGCAAAAAGTGCATCGGCTGCGGCATGTGCGCCAAGGCCTGCCCCAAGGGCCTGATCGAGGTCATGGTCGACGGCAACAAATATGCGGTCCGCTGCACCAACCACGACCGGGGCGCAGATGTTATGAAGGTCTGCGACGCCGGCTGCATCGGCTGCACCCTCTGCACCAAGCAGTGCGAGGTACAGGCCATCGCCATGGACGCCAATCTGGCAAGGATCAACAAAGAGCTGTGCGTCGGCTGCGGCAAATGCGCAGAAAAGTGCCCCAAGAAGGTCATCACCCACATTTAATGAAACGATCGAAATCAGAAAAACGGTTCATAAAGGTCCTGCTGCTGCCTGCGCTGCTTGCGCTGGCGGCGGCAGGACTTTGCAGTTGCGCCCAAAGAAATACCGATTACTCCGAAGACCTGTTCGCCATGGATACGGTCATGTCGATCCGGGCCATCGGGCCGGATGCGGAAGAAGCCGTCAAAGCGGCTGTCTCGGAGATCCGCCGTCTGGACAGCCTGCTCTCCACCGGAAATGACAGCAGCGATATCTCTGCCATCAACCGAAACAAGACGGCGCAAACCGACCAGGATACGGCTCTGCTGGCCTTTCGCGCCAAAGAGATATACCGGCTGACCGGCGGCGCCTTCGACCCCACCGTCTATCCGGTGATGCGCCTTTGGGGCTTTACCGACCGCAACTATCAGGTGCCCGAAGAAGAGGCGCTGCAGGCAGCTGCGGCCACCGTAAACGGCGAATCGCTGCAGATCGACGGCAATACCGTTTCGGTCGCCGCCGATCAGGAAATGGATCTGGGAGGCATCGCCAAGGGCTTTACCTCCGCAAGGGTCATCGAGATCCTGAAGCAGCACGGCATCACCTCTGCTCTGGTCAATCTGGGAGGTAACGTTCAGACTCTGGGAAGCCGCCCCGACGGCAAGCCCTGGACCATCGGCATCCGCGATCCCAAGGGCGATAGTGCAGAAGATCTGATCGGTGCCGTAACGGCGGTCGACCTGGCGGTGATCACCTCCGGCGGCTACGAGCGCTTTTTTGAAGAAGACGGCAAGACCTATATCCACATCGTCGACCCGAAGACCGGTTATCCGGCAGAAAACGATCTGGCCTCGGTCACCGTCGTTTCCCCTGACGGCACCCTGGCCGATGGCCTTTCCACCGCCCTGTATGTGATGGGAAGAGAGAAGGCAGCCGCCTTCTGGAAAGACCACAGCGACTTGTTCGACTGCGTGCTCATCGACACGGGCGGCCGGCTCTATGTTTCCGAAGGCATCGCAGAGGATTTCACCTCGTTTACAGAAGAGCCCGTGCTCCTGACGAAATAAAACTCCCCTTTCCCTCAAAGCACAAATACGGCCGCTGCTCCCTTCCATGGGGCGGCGGTATTTTTATATATGCAATTTCGATAAAAACAATAAATAAATTGGATATATTTTTCGTTTTGATGCTATAATGAATTTGCTGACGTCGGCGCAGACATCCCAGGCCGCCGGTGCAGCAGCAGTATTTTATCCGGAGGAAAACATTATGTTCAAAACAGTAGCTGAAGTGCAGCAGTTTATCAAAGACAACGATATCAAGATGCTGGACTTTAAAATGGTCGACATCAACGGCGCCTTCCGCCATGTCACCATTCCTGCGAAAAACTTCAATGAAGAGCTGATGGTCGACGGTGTCGGCTTCGATGCCAGCAATTACGGCTATGCCATGGTCGAAAAGAGCGACATGGTCTTTATTCCCGACATCGAAACAGCTATGGTCGATCCGTTCTGCGAGATCCCGACCCTGTCCATGACCGGCAACGCCATGATCATCGACTTCCCCAACAACCGCCCCCTGCCCCATTATCCCAGAAACATCGTGGCTGCAGCCGAGCAGTATATGAAAGACAGCGGCATTGCAGATCAGATGTTCATCCTTCCCGAATTCGAGTTCTATCTGTTCGACAGAGCCGGTTGGAAGGTGGAGCACGATCATCAGGAGGTCTTTGTCGACTTCAATCAGTCCCACTGGAACTCCGATACCGAGGGTCTGGGCAACATCGTTCCCTTCCAGAAGAACTATCACATCGCCAAGCCCTACGACACCACCTACGACTGCAGAAGCGAAATGGTCAACCATATCGAAGAGGCCGGCATTTCCGTTAAATACCACCACCCCGAGGTATCGGCCAGTGGGCAGTTTGAGATCGAGCCCATGCTGGGCGAAATGAGCAAGATGGCCGACGCCACCATGATGATCAAGTACATCATCAAGAACACCGCCATGGAATACGGCATGAGCGCCACCTTTATGCCCAAGCCGGTCGTCGGCGAGGCCGGCTCCGGTATGCACGTGCACATGCTGCTGATGAAGGACGGCCAGCCCGTCTTCTCCGACGACAACGGCTATTCTCACCTGAGCGAAACGGCCCACTGGTTCATGGGCGGCATTTTAAAGCACATCTCTTCGCTGTGCGCCCTGACCAACCCCAGCACCAACTCCTTCAAGAGACTGGTGCCCGGCTTTGAGGCTCCTGTTACCGTCGGCTATGCCACCTCCAACAGAAGCGCTGTCATCCGCATTCCCGCTTACGCCAAGACGCCCAATATGAGACGCTTTGAGCTGCGCAACCCGGATGCCACCTGCAACCCCTATTTCGCCTATGCAGCCATCCTGATGGCCGGTCTGGACGGCGTTAAGAACCGTATCGATCCTCATGCCAACGGCTGGGGCCCCTACGATATGAACCTGTTCCATCTGCCCGAAGAAGAAAAGGCAAAGCTGCAGGGTCTGCCCACCTCGCTGGAGCAGGCGCTCACCGCTCTGGAATACGATCACGACTACCTGACCGCAGGCGGCGTATTCCCCGAAGAGCTGCTGACCAGCTTCATCAAGACAAAGCGCCAGGAATGCCTGGAGCTGGCCAAGGTTCCCACCCCCGCAGAATTCGACAAGTACTACAACGTATAGTACCTGCTGTTCA
>JABUTE010000043.1 GCA_021443825.1 Bacillota bacterium | reverse complement strand
GTCAACAACGAAAAGATGTCCAAGTCGGCGGGCAACTTCTTTATGGTAAGAGATATCTTAAAGGAGTACGACGGCGAGGTTCTTCGCTTTTTCCTGCTGGCGGCCCAGTACAGAGGGCCTGTCAACTTCTCCAGAGAGCTGATGGAGCAGGCCAAGGCAGGTCTTGACCGCATGAGAAACTGCAAGTCGAACCTGCAGCATCTGGTCAATGCGGCATCCGGTGCCATGACGGCCGAAGAGGGTGAAAAGCTGGCTGCTTTAGGCGCTCACAAGGAGCATTTCATCGCCTTTATGGACGACGACCTGAACACGGCCGATGCCATCTCTGCGGTATTCGAGCTGGTCAAGGATATCAATACGGCGGTTGCCGGCGGCTGCAGCAAGGAGTTTGCCGAAAAGGCGCTGGCGCTGCTTACCGAGCTGGCCCACGTGCTGGGTCTGCTGATCCAGGAGCCCAAGCTGGAGATCCCCGCAGATGTGCAGGCGCTCATCGAGCAGCGCACCGCGGCTCGCAAGGAAAAGAACTGGGCGGAATCCGACCGCATTCGCGACGAGCTGGCTGCAAAGGGCTACGCTGTTAAGGATACTCCCCAGGGCGTACAGGTAACCAAGCTGTAAGATCCAATCACATAGCTGCATCGCCCGGAGATACCTCCGGGCGTTTTTATTTGCAGGCAGCACGCAGCATGGAAAGTTGAGAGTCCGATTCGCCGTGCGGCCCGGGTGCCTGCGCCTTCCTGTATGCTGCCAGGCCGCCGGGTACCCCATGCAGGGCGGTCCGGGTGCCTTTGCAAAGCCGGCTCACTTCGCCGTGAGCTCCATCGTCTTCGTTCTTGCTTCGCGGGCGTTTTCGAAACTCGCGCGCAGCCAGTGATCGCATTCGCGATCAGAAGAAGGCTGCTCACTCAGACAGTCTCAAACGACTATCCGCTCAGCTGCGACCGATCGCCGTGGAGCTCATACGACTCGTTCAAGGCTTTGCTCCGGCACACCGTTCCACCCGGACCATCAGCCCCGCGCACCGCCCGCATGCAGCAAAGCCGCCGGGTCCCCCGCACTTGCCTTCCCTGTACGACCGGCGCACCACGAAATTTTAAGCAGGACTATCCTTTTTTCGAGCGGTGTGATACAATATAGCGCACGAATTTTTGAATTACGAATCGGTAAGGAAAAACCATGACGGTAAAAGAACTAATCGCTGCAGAACGGCGCAGCACAGAAGAAGAAAGCAAGTCCTTAAACGAGCTGGAATACGTGCAGGCGGAGCCCACCGAGCGCATCGCGGCCAACGATCAGCTGTTCTGCACCCACGGCGGCGCCGCCAACGTGGTTCCCAGCGGAAAGACCAAAAGCTTTCTGCGCCAGATGCTGACCAATGCAGACAGGGCGTAGCCTATGAGTATCACACAAGGAGCAAGCACCATCGCTTTGGCCTTTCTTGGCGACAGCGTTTACGAAGTATTTGTGCGCGAGCGGCTGATGCGCAGCGGCAGCGCCTCCAACTCCCATGCCGACCGGCTCCATAAAGCCGCCGTGCATTACGTCTGTGCAACCTCGCAGGCCAGGGTTCTCGAAGCGCTTCTTCCTGAACTGACCGAAGAAGAGACCGCCCTGGTAAAGCGGGCACGCAACCACCGCATCGCCACCAAGCCGAAGAACACCGACGCCGTCACCTACAAATGGGCCACCGCCTTTGAAGCCCTGCTGGGCTGGCTGTGGCTGCGCGAAGAAAAAGAGCGGGCTTACTATATCATGAACAAAGCCGCCTCCATCGTCGAAGGAAAGAACGGGGAATAACACCTTGCAATATTTAAATCAGTTTCGGGGGCTTCCCCGTCAGGTCTATCTGATCTGTATCTGCCGCATCATCATGGGCATCGGCAGCATGAGCTATGCCTTCGCCTCTATCCACCTGCGCAGCATCATCGGGCTCAGCGAGGTGCAGGTCGCGTGGATCATGCTGGTGATCGCCGTGGTCAACATCTGCTGCGGCCTTCTGGGCGGCCGTCTGGCCGACCTTTACGGACGCAAAAAAGTGGCGGTCACAGCCTATCTGCTGCAGGCCTGCGTTCACGCTGCAAGCATCTTTCTGTGCAGAACCTATTTCATGATTCCCCTTATGATCATCAGCAACGGCCTGGGCTTTATCGGCTATCCGGTCTTTTCGGCCATGATCTCCGATGTGACCGACCCTGCCCGCCAGCGGGAATGCTTCTCGCTCATGTATCTTTGCAACAACATCGGCGTTGCCATCGGTCCTGCCATCGGGGGCATGCTCTTTTACAACCATCTGGAGTGGACCTTTGTGATCCAGTCCTCGCTGGTAGCTCTGGGCATCGTCTTCTTTGCCCTTACTGCCCGCGACAGCTACAGCCGTTCAGACGCCCTGCTGGCAGCCGCCGCCCAGGGGCAGACCCTCAGCACCCCCTCCGGCCTTGCGCAAGACAGCAGCAGCGAAAAAGAAAAGACCCTTTTGCAGATCGTCTTCGAGCACAAGATGCTGCTCACCTTCATCCTCTCCTTTGCCACTGTGTCGATGTGCTATCAGATGACCAACTACATGCTGTCGATGCACACCACCGACCTGTTCGGCCTGGAGATCTCGTCCTATTTCTCCGGCTTCGTATGGACCACCAACGGCATCGTCATCGTGCTGACCACCCCATTTTTGCTGGTGTTCACGAAAAAGAACCACCACTTCGTCAACATGGCCATCGGCGTATGCCTGTATGCCTTAGGCTACGGGTCGTACAGCTTTATGCGCACCCCCTACATGGTCATCTTCGGCGCTGTGCTCTGGACCCTGGGCGAGATCCTGATCTCCACCGGCAGCGGCGCCTTTATCGCCGACAATTCCCCCGCCAGCCACGTGGCAAGATGCCAGTCTCTTTATGAGACAGCCCGCTCGGCAGGAAAAGCCTGCGGCCCGGTGCTGTTCGGCTACCTGCTGCGCTTTATCGACTACAATACCGCATGGAGACTGAATTCCTGCCTCTGCCTGCTGGTCGCCCTCTGGGTCTGGCTGGCATGGAAAAAGGCCGGAAGGCCGGCACCCGGCAGCCATTAAGAAAGGAGCTTTTCATGAGTAAGGCAGATGTGATCTTTCAAAACATGTGCAGAAACATTCTCGACAACGGCTTTTCCACCGAAGGGCAGCAGGTAAGGGCAAAATGGGCCGACGATCTGGCGCCCGCCCACACCAGAAAGCTGTTCGGCATCGTAAACCGCTACGACCTGCAGGAGGAATTTCCTGCCCTGACCCTGCGTCCCACCCCCATGAAAAACTGCATCGACGAGATCCTCTGGATCTGGCAGAAGAAATCCAACCGGGTCTGCGACCTGCACAGCCATATCTGGGATGCCTGGGCCGGCGAAGACGGCACCATCGGAAAGGCCTACGGCTATCAGATGGGCATCAAATATCCCTTCAGCCAGGGCGAGATGGATCAGGTCGACAACGTGCTGTGGCAGCTGAAGAACAACCCCTACAGCCGCCGTATCATGACCAATATCTATAACTTTCAGGACCTGAAGGAGATGGGTCTGGAGCCCTGCGCCTACAGCGTCACCTTCAATGTCACCGGCAATAAGCTGAACGCCATCCTCAACCAGCGGTCGCAGGATGTGCTGGTGGCCAACAACTGGAACGTGGTGCAATATGCCGTTCTGGTGCACATGCTGGCCCAGGTCAGCGGCCTGGTGCCCGGCGAGCTGGTGCACGTGATCGCCGACGCCCACATCTACGACCGCCACGAGCCTTTGGTAGAAGAGCTGATCGCGCGGCCCACCTTTGCGGCTCCCACATTCCGGCTCAATCCCGAGATCCGGGATTTCTATGATTTTACCCTCGACGACTTTATCATCGAGGATTATCAGACAAATCCCCAGATCAAGCACATTCCTGTCGCAATTTAGGAGGCACTTATGACAGCCATCGCCGTCGTTGCGAAAAATCTGGCCATCGGAAAGGATGGCAAGCTGCTGTTCGACCTTCCCGGCGACCTGCAGAATTATAAAAAACTGACCCTGGGCAGGCTCTGCATCATGGGAAGAAAAACGGTAGAGGGCCTTCGCTACGGAAGACCGCTTCCCGGAAGAGTCACCGTCACCATGTCGTCGAAGCTTCCGGCAGACGACCTGCCCGACGACGCCCTGGTCTGCGGCGGAGCCCAGATCTACCGCTATTTCTGGAACCGCACCGACCGTCTGATCCTCACCGAGGTGGATGCAGAGGTCGAGGATGCCGATGCCTATTTTCCCGAATACCGGGACGGCTCCTTCGTCTGCGTCAGCGACAGCGGCGCCATCGAAGAAAACGGCTATACTTATCACATCAGAGAATATCAAAGGATCACAAAAGAGGATTAAGAGAAAATAACATGGCAAAAAGCGAACGAATGATGAGATCTGCGGCAAGACAGGCTGCAGAAGGAAGAAGTGAACGGGGCTACGGCTCTTACGGCAAGAGCGAGGGCAAAGGCTACGGCAGAGGCTCCTACGGCAAGAGCGAAGGCAAGGCCTACGGCAAAAGCTCCTTCGGCAAAGGAGAAGGCAAGTCCTACGGCCGCTCCGCGGGCAAGGCCTACGGCGGCTACGGCGCCGAAAAGGCCGGCAGAACCGACCGCACCTTCCGCAAGAGCGAGGGCGAAAAGGCCTACGCACCAAAGGGCGGCAAGCGGTTCGACGACAATTACGAAAATCCCAACCTGCTGATCGGAAGAAACCCGGTCACCGAGGCCATCAAGAGCGGACGCACCATCGACCGCATCCTGATGCAAAAGGACGGTGAAGGCTCCGTCAAGATCATTGCAGGTCTGGCAAGAGACGCCGGCATTCAGCTGCAATACGTCGACAAGATCGTTCTCGACAAGCTGGCTCCCGGAAAATCCCACCAGGGGGTCGCCGCTTATGTGGCTGCCCACGACTACGCCGAGCTGGATGATATTCTTGCCGCGGCAGAAAAGAAGGGCGAGCAGCCCTTCCTGATCCTGCTGGACGGCCTGGAGGATCCCCACAACCTGGGCGCCATCCTGCGAAGCGCCGACGGTGCCGGTGCGCACGGCGTGGTGATCCCCTCCCGCAGAAGCGTCAGCCTGACCGACACGGTGGCAAAGGCCTCGGCCGGCGCCATCGAATATGTGCCGGTGGCCAAGGTGAGCAATCTGGCCCAGACCATCGACAAGCTGAAGGCAAAGGGCATCTGGGTGGGGGCCGTCGACATGGGCGGTGTCAATTATCCCGATGCGCCCCTGGCAGGCCCCCTGGCCATCGTCATCGGCAGCGAGGGCGACGGCATCTCGCGGCTGGTGAAGGAAAAATGCGATTTTGTTGTGGGAATTCCCATGCAGGGCAAGGTCAACTCCCTCAACGCCTCCAACGCGGCGGCCATCGTCATGTACGAGGCTGCCCGCCAGCGCTTCCTGTCGAAGCTGGGAAAGTAAGAGGTCGCGATTGGAAAGAGAAAAGCCTGATTTAAGCAGACTTGCAGACGAAGTCCTGGCCGCCATGGCCGCTGCGGGCGATGAAACTGCCGCAGATGAGCTGCTTTCCCGGTATAAGGACGTGGTCAGGGTCAAGTCCAAGCTCTATTACATGCTGGGCGCCGACCGCGAGGATGTGGTGCAGGAGGGCATGATCGGCCTGTTTGGCGCCATCCACAGCTACGACCCTTCCAAGGGCGCCGCCTTTCGCACCTTTGCAGACCTTTGCATCAGCAGGCGCATACTGTCTGCCGTAAAGGGCGCGGCGCGAAAAAAGAACGCCCCCCTCAACGAAGCGCTGTCGTTGGATAAGCCGGCGTCGGAGGAGCAGGGCGGCCAGACCATCGGCGACGTGCTTCCGGCGGGAACCGATTCCAACCCGGAGGATGCGGTGATCCTGGCCGAGCTGAGCAAGCTGGTCACCGATAAGGATTCCAAGCTGCTGAGCCCCTTCGAGCACCGGGTCCTGAAGAGCCTTTACGAGGGAAAAGGCTACCGCCAGATCGCCGAGGAGCTGCAGGTTCCGGCCAAATCGGTAGACAACGCCATTCAGCGCATCCGCAAAAAGCTGAAGGTGTTTTTTGAAAGCTGATGGGGCGGGGCAGAAAACGTGAACCGAAAACCATATATGTGCGATTGAAAAAGCGGCTTCCTGCGGGAAGCCGCTTTTGTGCTGCTTAAGGGGTGCTGTGGAACGCTTGCCCGCTTTTTACGGGGTGGCTGGAAGCTTCGGTCTGTTTCCCTCCGCCGGCCCGGAAAGCGCAGCGAAACCGCATTCTCGTTTTGCCGCTTGGTAGCGGGCACGTCTTTACGCCCCGCGCTCGGTCGCGCAGACACGCATCAGGAATGCAAGCCTGTGTTTTTCTGTTGCGTTCGTTCAAATAATTTGGCGACGCTGGCTGTTACATCTGTGTATGGAATCTCCGCAGCATATGGGAACTTTCGCTGATAATTTTTCCACATCCTGTGCAAGACGTCATTCGTTGCGATCAAAGCAAGGATCTCTCCGCCCTGAGCTTCCAGCTGAAGGCTGCGTCGATTTTTGCAGGTCGCATGAAAAGCCTTCTGCAGAACTTCGGTGTTGATTTGTTCTGAATATCCTGCAAGCAGCATATGGATGTCATAAAAATCACGCATCCGTGTGTTTAATACACCGCGAGCCAATACCGTTTGAAGCTTCTCCGCCAAAATGGTTTCCGGGTTATAAGACCAAAGCCGGATCGATCTATCATCCAGCATCAGCGGATAAGAATACTCAATAGCTCCCGGAGTAATAACATCACCGGTGGATATGTCTATTTTGACAGGTGTGCTGATCATTCCCAGGGTTGCATCCATTGCAATGCGAATGCCGGGATATTCCATATCATCCATGATTCGCGATACATCTTTGATATGGAAATGAACATCATCGTTTAAATTGACCGCGACAATCTCTTCTGCAATGCGGCGAGAATTCTCTTCGGACAGCTCGAGGTGTTGAAGGGAGGTATCGACATCCATCGTAGACCGCATGGCGATTCCGACCATGGACGTAACCAGTATCCCTCCCTTAATAATGAAATTATCTGCGTACGGGGAAGCTGCCATACGTTCCAGAAAACGTTCCATCATATAGATGCGCATTAATACGCGGGCATCAGCGTTGTTTTTCTTTGCAAGGCTTTTAATTCGGCCTTTGACCTGAGCTTCTGTTAATGGCATTACAGCATCACCTCCACATACATTCGGATGATCCTGTCGACGCGAAACAGCTCTGCATATTTCATAAGACAGTTCAGGTCTTTGTCTTTCTTTGCAATATAGCTTTTCAAAGCGGATTGAAAGTCCTGTATTTCGAATTTGCTGCGGTTTCGCACAAGATCGCAGATCGTGCGCTCCTGATCGTACATAGGGATCTGATGTCCGAACGAGGTAGTGACTATTGTTTTGCCGACATCCAGCAGTTCCTTCTTTATGGTATAAACGCAGATACCATCTTTGAGCAATCTGCCTGTTCCGTAGCCGGTGTAAACTGTGACCGTTTGGTTGATCGGTTCGCGGTCTATCAAACCGTAATAGTACAATGCCTCGTCATGGGAGAATACTGCCTGCGGGCAACGCAGCGAGAGAATATAGTTTTCATCTGCCCAGGCTTCCGGCGACGCATAAACACCATGCGCCACCCGCTCGAATTGATTGTCCTTTATGAACTTGTAGAAACGCGGCTTCGTGAAACCTGCTCGCAGCGCATCGGAAGTAAGAATGATTCCGGATGCATCGACTAATTCAAAAAAGTTTTCCATATCATATCACCAACTTATGTGCTAATATCATATACAATATTAGCACGAATGTCAACATCGGGTAATGATAGAAGCTGTCCCACCTTACCGCAGGTAGGGAAGGTAGGCGCTGAAGGCAGAGGGAATGGCAAAATACTGCCGGCGGCCT
>JABUTE010000242.1 GCA_021443825.1 Bacillota bacterium | reverse complement strand
TCAGACTGCCGTTCTGCCTCGATGCGCTCCGCCAGATCGTTGAGATAGACCCAGCGATCCATCTTTTCTTCCAGCTCCGCCTCCAGCTGTTCTTTTTCCTCTGTCAGGGTGCGAAGCAATACAAAGTCGCTGGCATTGGCGTTCATTTCTTCCTCGATGGCAGCGATCCGCTCCTCCAATGCAGCGATGACATCATCGATGCGATCAAAGTCCCGCTGTTCCTGAAACGTGAATTTCAGTTTCTTTTCGTGGGTCTTTGCGGGTTTGGGAGATTCGTTCTTTGCGGTATCCCTGGCTTTGACCGATTCGGGAACCGGCCGCCTTGGCGAGAGATAGTAATCGGTATAACCGCCTTCATACTGCACTATGGTACCGGACTCAAAGGCAAAAATGCGGTTGACGATACGATCCAGAAAATAGCGGTCGTGAGAGGCGATGATCACAGCGCCCGGAAAATCGTCCAGATAATCCTCCAGAATGGTCAGGGTGTCGATGTCCAGGTCGTTGGTGGGTTCGTCGAAGATCAGCACATTGGGCGCACGCATCAGGATGGCCAGCAGGGCCAGGCGGCGCTTTTCTCCGCCCGACAGCCGTCCGATCATTGTAGAATGCATATAGGAAGGAAAGAGAAACCGCTCCAGCATCTGCGATGCCGAAAGATAGCCGTCGTCGGTCTTTACGCTTAAGGCGATGTCTTCGATGAATTTGATCACCCGTTTATTCGGATCCAGCTCCTCCGCCTCCTGGCTGAAATAGCCGATGCGCACCGTTTCTCCGGTGGCGACGGTGCCGCTGTCAGGCATAAGCTGCCCGGCCAGCATGCGAAGCAGGGTTGTCTTTCCGCAGCCGTTAGGCCCGAGAATGCCGATGCGGTCGTTTCGCAATATGGTATAGGTAAAGTCGTCGATCAGGTTTTTTTCGCCGTAGCGTTTCGAGAGGTGCTCCACCTCGATGATCTTCTTTCCCAGGCGGGTGCTGACGGCTGCGATCTCCATGCGGGGATCCTCAAAGGTCTGCTTTCCCTTTTCCAGTTCTTCGAATCGCTGGATGCGGCCCCTGGATTTGGTGGTGCGGGCAGGGGCGCTCCAGTGGATCCAGCGAAGCTCCTTTTTATAGATGGCGGCCCGCTTGCGCTCTGTTGCCATGGCCATGGAAAGGCGGGCAGCTTTCGCCTGCAGATATTGATCGTAGTTGCCCTCGTAGCTGATCAGCCGTCCCTTTTCGATCTCGCAGATATGGTCGGTCACCCGCTCCAGAAAATAGCGGTCGTGGGTGATCATCAGCACAGCGCCCTTAAACTCCGCCAGCCGGTCTTCCAGCCATTCGACGATATCGGTATCCATGTGGTTGGTGGGCTCGTCTAAGATCAGCAGGTCGTTTTCTCTGCACAAAACCGCTGTCAGGGCTACCTTCTTGCGCTGGCCGCCGGAAAGCTGCTTCATCTTCAGGTCTGTGTCGGAAAGGCCCAGCTTGCTCAGCATGGAGCGCCAGACGTAGTCTTCTACCGATCCGCCGGTAGAAAGCTGCAGCTGCTCGCTGACCGTAAGCTCCGGCTCATATTCCGGATCCTGGGGAAGATAGCCGGTGCGAAGGCCGTTTGCCCGCACGATCTCTCCGCCCTCTGCCTCCATGACCCCGGCGATGATTTTTAAAAGGGTGGATTTGCCGCTGCCGTTGACCCCGACCAGACCGATCTTATCGCCCTCATGGATGATCAGATCCACATCCTCCAGCAGCTGCTTTTCGCTGTAATTTTTTTTGATATGTCTTGCTGTTAAAAGGTCCATCGGTCGTTCCTCTCTCCTCAAATGCAACAAGTAATCATACCATAAAAAAGAGGCTCCCGCAAAGGGAGCCTCCGGATGGCAGGGGTTTAGTACTGCTTTAAGAATTCGGTATAGAATTGGATCGAGGAGGGTGCGGATGCGCAGTCGTAGAACTCGTCGATGCCGTGTGCCGGACCCTGATGGCCGGTGGGAATGGTTCCGGTGTAGCGGAAGACGCTGTCGCAGATGCCGGTGTAGTTTCTGGCATCGGTGCCGCCGGGCAGCAGGTTGGGAACGATGACCAGCTCGCCGTCCAGGCGGTCGCGCTCGATCTTTCCGATCAGATCGAACACGTGGCCCTTTGCTTCCACCGCGGGAGTGGGATTATTGCCGTTGAGGGCACGCACCTCAACGCCCTCGGGCAGCAGCTTGCGGATGTATTCTTCGATGCTTTCGATGGTGTCGCCCTGCAGCGAGCGAACGTTCATGATGACAGCGGCATGCATGGGAAGCACGTTGCTCTGGCCGGAGCCCTGGGCCATGGTGACGGCGAAGGTAGAATGCAGCTTTGCATCCAGGAACTTGTCTTCCTTTGCCATCTGACAAAGCTCTTCAAAGTGACCGGCCGGATCGGCATAGATCTCTGCCGTCTTTCCGGAATACAGCTTTGCGCTGGCCTTCAGCGAGCTTTCGGTCAGCGGGGTCAGGCGGTAGGGCATGGGATTTGCCTCGATGGCGACCACCGCCTGGGCGACCTTGCCAAGGCCGGTGCCCTGTCCGGGAGCCATGGAGTGACCGCCGTTGGTATCGCAATAGATCTCAAAATCGACGAAGCCCTTTTCTGCCATGAACAGGGTAACATTATAGCCGTCGAAGGTGTCGGTGGTCATCTTTGCAGGGCCGCCGCCTTCGTCAAATACAGCGCCCAGAGTGACGCCCTGCTCCTGCAGATAGTCTGCGATCAGGCAGGCGCCCTTTCTGTCGTGGGGCACCTGGATCTCTTCGTTGTGACCGAAGCCCAGATAGATATCGTAGTCGGCTTCAAAGCCGGAGGCGATCAGCGCTTCAACGGCTTCCATCTCGCAGAGGATGGTGCTCTTGCAGTCGCCGCTGCCGCGGCCCCATACGAAGGTTCCGTCGATCAGACCGGAGTAGGGGGGATACTTCCACAGGGAATGATCGTTTTCGGGAACCACATCCTGGTGGGCGATGAGAAGAACTGGCTTCTTGCCGGGAGCCGGGTTCTTTGCGGGCCATTTATACAGAAGGCTGGCCTTGCCGATGACCTTCTTTTCCATGGTCTTATGGATCAGAGGATAGGTCTCCTCCAGATACTTGTGAAAATCGTAGAACGCCTGGTAGTTGACCTTGTCTTCGTCTACATTAGACAGAGTCGGATACTTGACCATGCCGCTCAGGTGCTCTGCATAGAGCCGGATCTTGTCATTTTCCATGAGAATTCTCCTTTTACGTTTTTAAAATATTGAAGATGCCGTTATTATACCACAAAAGCCCCGTTTGGGGATTGTTAGAAACGGACATTGAGAATATAATACGAGGTGGTCGATCTTAAATTAGAAAAGCAGCTGCTGCGATTCTTTTAAATCGCTGCTGCGGCATTATTCATATACACGAGAAAAGGAGATCTTTCATGAAAACAGAGCTGATTCCCTCCTATCTATGGCGTCTGATCAGGCTGACCATCGCCTTCATGGCCTTCGGCCTTGCCAATACCATGATGATCAATGCTGCCATCGGCTCATCCTCCTGGGTAGCGTTAAACCAGGGGCTGGCCCTGCACCTGCCTCTTACCGTCGGGCAGGCCAACACGGCCGTCGGCCTTGTGATCATCGCCATCGACTTTCTGATGCGCGAGCCTATCGGCATCGGCACCTTTATGAATGCCGTTCTCATCGGCCAGTTTAACGATATGTGGACGGCGATGGGCATTTTTCCCACCCCCGACACCTATATAATGCGCCTTGTTTTGCTGCTGGCATCCCTTTTTCTTTCGGCAGGGGCCTCCGTTCTTTATATGGGTGCTGCCATGGGCTGCGGCCCCCGCGATACCCTGATGGTTATGATCAACAAGAAGATCGAAAAGCTGACCATGGGGCAGGTCATCATCATCGTGTCGGTGATCGTGCTGGCTGTCAGCTGGCTGCTGGGCGCGCCGGTCGGCCTGGGCACGGTCATCTGCTTTACCCTGCAGGGCACCGTCACCGATATCGTGCAGAAGGCCCTTCATTTTAAACCGACCAAGGTCAAGCATGAGAATATGCTGGATACGCTCCGCAATCTCAGAAAATAGAAGTTTTTTGTAAGGAGGTCTCTATTATGAAAATGGCAGTCATCTATCATTCCGTCACCGGCAATACCAAAAACATGGGCGAGGTGATCGTAAAGGGAATGAATTCCGTCGAAGGCGTCGAAGCCAAGGCCTTTCCCATCGAAGAGGTTGATTACGAATTCGTAAAAGAAGCAAAATGCGTCGTTTTGGGCTCGCCTATCTACGCAGCCCATATCAGCGGCCAGATGATGAATTTTATGCTGACAAAGGCAAAGGATCTGGCGCTGGCAGGCAAGCTGTGCGGAGCCTACACCACGGCTCAATATGTGCATGGCGGCGCCGAGCTGGGCATCCGCGAAATGCTGGATCATATGATGGTCATGGGAGGCCTGCTTTATTCCGGCGGCGGCTCCTTCGGAGCTCCGGTCATCCATCTGGGCCCTGTCGGCATCGACAACACCATGGACATCAGCCAGTTCGTGCCTAATTTTGAGGTCTACGGACAGCGGATGGCGACCAAGGCGACGGAGCTGTTCCAATAGCGTCTCTCATATCTGCAGCCGGTCTTTTCTTTGGAAGAGGCCGGCTTTTTGTTTTCGACAGGGGGAAACCTCTTGAAGAAAACGTAGAAGTATGATATTCTGAATCAGTTATGAGAATTACGCGCGGGTGTAGTTTAATGGCAAAATCGGAGCTTCCCAAGCTCTTGTCGAGGGTTCGATTCCCTTCACCCGCTCCACACAAAAAGGTGCCTGCGCAGGGCACCTTTCGTTATATTTTAGGCTTTGCCGAAAGCAAGGAGGTCTTTTATGTCGATGTATTGGCCCATCGCCCTGATCGTCAGCTCCAACCTGATCTATCACATCTGCTCCAAGCAGACACCCGCCGCTCTGAACCCCTTTGCCTCGCTGGTCATCACCTATCTGATCGGTGCGGCGGTGGCTGCCGCTTTGTATTTTACCGTCAGCCACGGAGGCAATCTCCTGAAGGAGTACTCCGCCGTCAGCTGGACCTCCTTCGTGATGGGCTTTGCCATTGTCGGGCTGGAGGCAGGCTGCATGTATATGTATAAGGTCGGCTGGAACATCAACACCGGCTATATGTTTCAAAGCGTCATCTTTGCCATCGCGTTGCTTTTCGTCGGCTATCTTCTCTATCACGAAGAGCTGACCCTGACGAAGCTGCTGGGCGCCGCAGTCTGTCTGATCGGCCTCTGGCTGATCAAAAAATAAGGAGGAAGTACATATGGGAATCAAACAGAACGCAGCCATCCTGCTGCATGCCCGTTATCCCAAAGGACCCCGCAACCTGATCTCCGATGTGGCGGGGGTCACGGTGGGGCATAAGACCCTGATCAGCGACGATCATACGGTCAATACCGGTGTCACCGTCATCAAGCCTCACCCAGGCAATTGCTATTGCGAAAAGGTGTTTGCCGCAGCAGAGGTGATCAACGGCTTTGGAAAAAGCGCAGGGCTGGTGCAGATCGGCGAGCTGGGCACGCTGGAAAGCCCCATCTATCTGACCAATACTTTGTCGGTGGGAACCGTTCTCACCGCAGCGGTAAAGCAGGCTTTGGCAGAAAATCCGCAGATCGGCGTTTCCACCGGCACGGTCAACTGCGTCGTCTGCGAGTGCAACGACGGTTCCATGAACGATATCCGGGGGCTGCATGTGACCGAAGAGGATGCGCAGCAGGCTTTTCGCGCGGCTTGCGCAGATTTTGAAGAGGGAGCGGTAGGCGCCGGCACCGGCATGAAGATGATGGGCCTTAAGGGGGGCATCGGTTCTGCCTCCCGCCTGGTCACGATTCAGGAGAAGACCTATACCGTAGGAGCCCTCGCATTGACCAATTACGGCTCTACCCGCAATCTGACGGTGGGGGGAGATCCCATCGGACGGCGCATCGCGGCAGAGCATGGCCCCGATCAGGGCTCCTGCATTCTGATCTTGGCCACCGATGTTCCTTTGAGCGACCGGCAGCTGGGGCGCGCAGCAAAGCGATCTGCCCATGCTTTGGCTCGCACCGGCTCCTATTCGGGAAACGGCAGCGGCGATATCGCCATCGCCTTTTCCACGGCCAATCGGGTGGCTCATTTTCCCAAGGAGGCGGAGGAAACCTATTCGTTTTTGCATGATGACTTCATCGATCCGGTGTTTGAGGCGTCGGTGGAGGCCATGGAGGAGGCGCTGCTTTCTTCCATGCTGCATGCCTGCCCCACGGACGGTATCCGCGGAAAGCATCTGGCAGCGCTGGGGGAGTATCTGTAGAGACCGTCAGGCAGGCGATACAGGAAAACATGGGATGATAAAAGACCGCTGTGAGCATCGGATCAGCAATGCCTGCAGCGGTCTTATCATGTCTTAAGCAGAATGGCTTTTGCTCTATTCGGCGTTTTTTAAGGCCTTTCGGCAATAGAGCAGGGCTGCCGCAAGAGCGCCTGCCTTCAGCACTGCGGCGAGAATAAACGGAAGGGAAAGAGGGTCCGATACGTTATCGCCCATAACGGTGAAGGCCAGCATTTCAGGAAGAAATCCGCAGATACTGCCCAAAAGAAAGGGCGCATAAGACATGCCGGTGGCGCCCATATACATGCTCAGCGGGTCTGCCGGAAGAACGCTGATCAGGCGGGCGAGCATGGCAAACTGAAATTCATTGCCCCGGCTCAGCTGCTGAAGAAGCTTTGCTTTCGGGTATTTTCGGATCAGGGCTTCCACCAGCCCGCTGCCCACGCGTCGGCCCAGCAGATAGGGGATGGTCAGCATAACGACCAGCCCCGACAGATCGACCGCAAGCGCCAGCGGAAGGGGAAACAGGATGCCGCTGGCGGTAAAGAGAATGCCGCTGTAAAATACGACAGAAAGGCTTTTTAAAGCAAACAGCCCCATGAATACAAAAAAGGCCAGCAAATAGTTTTCCGGCGCGAAGTTCAGGATGCCTTCTACGGTAATGCGATCGCGCCAAAGCCAGCAGGCTGTGATCAGCACCGCCCAGCCGGCAAGGAGCAGGTATTTTTTAATCTTTTCGAATTTTTGCTGCTGCAAGGAAGACCTCTGTTTCTGTCGTTGAAAAATGATGGAATATTCTGTAATACATAAGATATTGTAATATAGAAGCGGCAGAAAAAACAGCTGCATATTTTGCAGAGCAAGAAGAAAAAGTGGGTCTGCGGTGGCTGTCAATGGGCTCCCGGGGCTTGCGCAGCGGTTACCGAATGCTAACTTTCCTTGAAATTTCAACAAGAACTTGCATTTTCATTCGGCGTGCGATACAATGCACCTGTTACTATTTTTTAATTTGCACTGCACAGCAGCTCGTCTTGAGATGCGTTCTACAGTACAATCTGAGCAGGCGATGGCCGCTTCGTCGGACATGGGGCTGGGTTACCTTGGGTAGCAGTAGAAAGAAAACACTTTCTGCGGGACAGACGTACTTCCCGCAAATGGTGTTTTTTATTTTGCGGAAAGCATGGTGCAAAAAATGCTATCCGGAGGTATTCATGAACGAAAAAAGCATTATCAGAAAGGTCTCTCTTGTGGGTATCGTGGGCAATGTGATCCTGGCCAGCTTTAAGCTCTATGCCGGAATCGCCGGACGCTCCGGTGCCATGGTATCCGATGCGGTCCATTCCCTTTCCGACGTCTTTGCCACCTTTATCGCCCTTCTTGGCGTATTGATCGCCCGCAAGGAGCCCGATCAGGATCATCCCTACGGTCACGATCGGTTTGAATCACTGGCGTCTCTCGTGCTGGGCGTGATCCTTCTGGCCACCGGTCTTGGCATCGGCTACTCCGGCCTTACCACCATCCTTGCCGGCAACTATGCAGCGCTGCAGCTGCCCGGAGCCATCGCGCTCATCGCCGCAGTCGTCTCCATCGTTACCAAGGAATCCATGTTCTGG
>JABUTE010000050.1 GCA_021443825.1 Bacillota bacterium | reverse complement strand
GCAGATGCCTGGCATCACCGTTCCGATGCATTTTCTTCCATCGGATCTCTCATAGGCATCGCCGGAGCCCGCATGGGCTATCCGGTGCTCGACAGCATCGCCTGTGTAGGCATCTGTCTGTGCATTCTGAAGGTCGGCTTTGATATTTTAAAGGATGCTCTGGATAAGCTTTTAGACAGCTCCTGCGGCAGTGAGTTCGACAAAGAGCTGAGCGAATTCATCGCATCGCAGCCCGGTGTCGCCATGCTGGATTCTCTGCAGTCGCGAAAGTTCGGCGAGATGACCTATATCGACGTGGAGATCGCCGTCGACGAGACGCTGTCGCTGAAGGAAGCCCACCAGATCGCAGAAAACGTGCACGACGCTGTTGAGGGCAAATATCCGAAGATCAAGCATATCATGATCCACGAGAATCCCCATCCCTGCGCGCAGCCGGCAGCCGAATAGAACGGCGCAGGATGCACCGTTCCATAAAGCAATAAAAAACGCAGCATTCCAAGGCAATGGGATGCTGCGTTTTCAATTGGGTCATCAAATATTATTCCTCGGGGCTTTCTTTCGGAAACAGCTCTTCGCTGTCGCTGAAGATCAGATCCGGATCGGCTGCGGAAGCCTGAAAGGCTTCCTGCTCTTTGCGCTGCTGTTCCTGCTGCTCCTTTTGCTTTTTCAGGCGCTGGCGTTCCTCTTCCTTGCGGATCGCCTCCTGATCGTAGGGCTGAACGCCCCAGGTGAACGACATTCGCTGGGTAAAGCGATCGTCCACCGAGGTGTTGATCTTGGGCAGCTCTTCGTCGATCAGATCCTCCAGGCGCAGGGGCACATAATCGGTAAAATCGTCTTTCTGTTCCACAGGCTTTTCCAGATCCTTGATGATCTGCCGGCGGTCGACGGCATCGACCGTTTCCGATACCAGCTCGACCGGGCGAAGCTGCGGACTTTCAAATTCGACGGTGATCTGCTCGCTTTCAAAGGCCTCCAGATTGACAGCTGCCAGCTTGGGCAGGGCCGGGTCTTCTTTTTCTTCGAGTGCGGCGGTGGGGCCGACGGTGCTGCGAAGACTGGGAATGTCCAGCGTCTTTTGCCGTCCGGGACGGCGCAGGAGCTCTTCGGCAGGGGCCTGGGGCAGGGCGGGCGCTTCTTCTTCGCCGGCATCTAAGGCCGCTTCTGCTTCTGCGGCAGGCTCTTGCAAAGGTGCTTGCGTTTCAGGCTCCCCGGCTGCGGCTCTGGTTTCCGATTCGCTTTCATCGGGCAGGGAAGGGATGTCTTCTTCGCTTTGGACGTTGGCTTCTGCTGCTGTTTCTGCTGCTGAGGCCGCCTTGTTGATGGCGTCCTGAATGACCGCCTGATCTTCTAAACCCAGCTTGTCTGCGATCCGCTTGATCTCTTCTTCCTCATCCTTGCTGATGGGAATGGTGTCGTCCGGGGCAGGCCTTCTGGCTGCCCGGGAAAGCTCCAGCTCCAGCCGGCGGGCTTCCCGCTTTTGCTGCTTTGCCTCTTTCTTTTCCTGCTTGATCTTTGCCAGCGCTTCTTCCCGTTCCTGCTTGGAAAGGCTGCGCAGCATATCCCGTTGTCTGCGCTTTTCGTTTGCAGCTTCTTTTTTCATCATGACCCGCTGACGGGCTTCCTCTGCCCGCTGGCTTGCCGTTCTTTTTTCCATATACATGGAATAGACCAGAAGGCTGAAGCCGTTGATGATGAAGGCGCCGCCGATCATGGTCATGGGCGCTGCCTTGGGAATGACCTGAGGCATCATCATGATAACGCCCAAAATCGCGGTGATGATGGAAAGGGGCATGACGCGGGCCCAGTCTTTGGGGCGGTAGCGGCTCACATCCAGCGACTGGGACAGCCTGGTCGCTCCGGCGATGCAGGTGAATGCGCCGAAGAAGAGCGACAGCATGGAGTCGCTGACCTGGTTGTTCAATACTGCAAAGCCGAACATCATATCGATCAGGCCTTCGACCAGAACGGTGTCGGGCAGGCGGAATTTTTTTCCGGATGCGACGAAGGCGATGGTGATGAAGATGCCTGCGAGGGTCATCAGAATGCCCGCAGGAAACGCCAGCCCGGCGAAATTGTAGCCTTGAAAGATAAAGCACAGGGCGCCCATGGCTACATAGATGACGCCGGCGATAACAGTTGATATTCTCATATAGATTCCTTTTTTGATCGGCATAATTGCCGTAAGCTTTCAAAAACCATTCTATTATACCATATACAAAAGAATGCCGATAGTGTTTTTTATTGCAGGCAAACGGTTGTTACAACGCGGCAGGCTGTGGTAAATTAATACTGGATCATTTTGTATTTACGGAGCTTCGTCATGAAAAACAATCGTTATGATATCGCTGTGATCGGCGCCGGAGCCTCCGGCCTGATGGCGGCTATCGCGGCCGGGCAAAGGGCGCCTGAGGCATCGGTCATCCTTCTGGAAAAGAATCCCCGGCCGGCTGCCAAGCTGCTTGCCACCGGAAACGGACGCTGCAACTATCTGAATAAAAATGCGGCTGCATCGTCGTTCTATACGGCTGCGCAGCCCTCCAACCGGGTGCTGCCCACCGTTCTTGCGCAGGGCGCGGGGCCATTGATCTGCGATTTTCGCCAGCTTGGCATCGAGCCCTTTGAAGAAGAAGAGGGCAGACTCTATCCCAGAAGCCTGCAGGCCGCCTCGGTGGTAAGGGCATTGGTTTCCGGCGCGGAGCGCTTTGGCGCTGAACTTTGCTGCGGCTTTGCCGTCTCTTCGCTGAAGCCGCAGGACGGAGGCTATGTCATCACCTCACAGGAGGGAGAAACGGTAACGGCCTCTCAGGTGATCCTGGCTTTGGGGGGAAAGGCGGGCATCGCCTTCGGCACCTGCGGTGACGGCTACCGCATGGCAAGAGAGCTGGGTCTGAAGGTGGAAAAACCGGTTCCCGCTTTGACCAAGCTGGTAGCAGCCGAAAGCTTGCAGGCCCTTGCCGGCGTGAGGGTAAAGGGCTCTGTCCGGCTGCTGGAGGTCTCCTCGAAAGAGGAACGGCTGGTTGCGGAAGACCGGGGCGAGCTTCAGTTTACCGAAGACTGTCTGTCGGGCATCTGCACCTTTAATGTCAGCCGCTTTTACCGGATATTCGACGGCGCCTCCTATGTGGCCCGCCTCGATCTGCTGGAGGAATATTCCCGCGAAGAGCTGGCCCTTTTGCTGAAAAAACGGCAGCAGCTGTTTGCCCAAGAGCCCTGCGGCATGCTGCTGATGGGTCTTCTTCCCGCCCGGCTCTGCAGCTGCCTTTTGGAAACGGAAGGGCTTCCTGTGGAAAAAGAAGAGCCAGAAAATAAAAAGGGTGTAAAGCCGCGAAAGCCTTCCGGCTGCTGCGAAAAGCAGGTCCTCTGCCGGCAGCTTTCCACACAGACGGTGGAAAGTCTTGCACAGAAGATCAAGGCCTTCGACGTTCCGCTGGCTGGAACCAGGTCCTGGAAGGATGCCCAGGTGACCAGCGGCGGCATCTCTTTAGAGGAGGTGGCTCCCGATACTTTGGAAAGCATCCGCTATCCCGGTCTGTATTTTGCCGGAGAGGTGCTGGATGCCGACGGCCCCTGCGGAGGCTTTAATCTGACCTGGGCCTTTGCCTCAGGAAAGGCTGCAGGCCTTGCTGCAGCAGAAAGATTTAGCAATGATACGAATTCATGAGATAAAACTGAAAGCCGGCCAAAGCGAAGAGCTGCTGTCTGCCCGCGCAGAGCGCAAGCTGGGGCTGCAAAAAGGCAGCCTGCAGGCGGTCAGGATCGTAAAGGAATCGCTGGATGCCCGAGAAAAACCCCAGGTATACCGGGTGTTCAGCCTGGACCTGATCACCGACCTTTCTGATGAGGTGCTGCTGAAGGCTGCCGCCGCAAAGAAGGTCAAGGCCCAAATCGCCGAAGAGCTTTCCTATACGCCGGCGCCCTGCCTGCGGGTCTTTGAAACGAGGCCGGTGGTCTGCGGCTTCGGCCCCTGCGGCATCTTTGCCGCTCTGGTGCTGGCCCTTTACGGGGCAAAGCCCATCGTTTTGGAGCGGGGCGCCTGCATGGAAAAACGGATCGAGGCGGTAGAGTCCTTCTGGCGCGACGGAATCCTGAGCCCGGTTACCAACGTGCAGTTCGGCGAAGGGGGAGCCGGTACCTTTTCCGACGGCAAGCTGACCACCGGAACGAAGGACGCCGCCCAGCGCTTCGTGCTGCAGACCTTCGCAGATGCCGGTGCGTCTCCTTCCATTTTATATAAAAATAAGCCGCACATCGGAACCGACGTGCTTCGCCGGGTCGTGGTGAACATCCGCAAGAAGATCGAGGCCCTGGGGGGAGAAGTGCGGTTCGAATCGGAAATGACCTCCCTTGATATTGCCCAGAACCGGGTCTGCGGTCTTTGGGTCAACGAAAGGGAATATATCAAGACCGATACGGTGATCCTGGCGCTGGGACACAGCGCCCGCAACACGGTGCGCAGCCTCTTTGAGCAGGGCCTTCGGTTCGAGCAAAAACCCTTTTCCATGGGCGTTCGCATCGAGCATCCTCAAGACCTGATCGACCGGGCGCAGCTGGGCGCTTCGGCCGGCGAGCTGGGGCTGATGGCTGCCGACTACAAGCTGAACGTGAAGACGAAGGACGGCCGCGGGGTCTATACCTTCTGCATGTGCCCCGGCGGCTATGTGGTCGCCGCTGCATCCCAGGAGGGCGGCGTGGTGACCAACGGCATGAGCAACAGCGATCGCGGCGGCAGCAATGCCAATGCAGCCCTGCTGGTGGATGTGCGCACTGACGATTTCCCCTCCGATCATCCCTTAAGCGGCATACAGCTGCAGGAGACTTACGAAAAGCGGTGCTATGAGGCCGCCGGTGCCTGTTATAAAGCGCCCTGCCAGACGGTAGGGGCGTTTTTAGGGGGGCATGGCAGGGCAGACGGGAATGCCTCGAAGGCCGGGGCGGTGGCTGCCACCTACCGGCCGGGAGTCGTTACGACCGATCTTCGCCAATGCCTGCCGGCTTTCGTCTGCGATGCCATCGCCGAGGCGCTGCCGCTGCTGGACCGAAAGCTCCATGGGTTTGCCATGGACGGTGCTTTGATGACGGCACCCGAAACGAGAAGCTCCGCCCCGTTTCGCATGCGCCGCGATGAAGAGGGCCGTGTTCTGAATGTTCTTGAGCAGCCCATCGAAGGGCTTTATGCCGGAGGCGAAGGAGCCGGCTACGCAGGCGGCATCATGTCTGCGGCCGTTGACGGCCTTCATCTGGCAGAAAAAGCCGCAAAAGAAAACAGGAAGCCTTTCCGAAGCTGAACCGGTTTTGGAGGGCTCCTGCACGAAAAAAGACCCTGCGTCTTTTCCGGTCTGCCGCCTTGCTGCCGATCCTTCGGCAAGCCGGGCGCTTCCTGAAAACGCAGGGTCTTTTGTATTCGTTTATTTACCGCTCAGGATCCCGGATCATCTGGGATTCTTTTCGTTTTCGCCTACCAGCAGGCTGCAGCCTGTCATTTCGCAGGGCTGCTCCATGCCCATCATCTGCAGAAGGGTCGGAGCCAGATCGCACAGCGCGCCTTCGCTCTTCAGGGTCCAGCCCTGTGTTCCTGTCATGATGAGGGGAACCGGATTAGAGGAATGAGCCGTCATGACGGATCCGTCTTCTGCCAGCATCTGGTCTGCATTGCCGTGATCGGCGGTGATCAGCATCTGTCCTCCGACCTTTGCCATGGCTTCTGCGATCTTTCCGACACAGGTGTCGACGGCCTCGCAGGCTTTGACGGCTGCCTCAAAGACGCCGGTATGACCGACCATGTCGCAGTTGGCCAGATTCATGATGATCAGATCGGTATTGCCTTCTTCGATCTTTTCCAGTACCTTTTCGGTGACAAGGTAAGCGCTCATCTCGGGCTGCAGATCGTAGGTCGCGACCTTCGGCGAGGGAATGAGGATGCGCTCTTCTGCGGCGTAGGGCTCTTCGCGGCCGGCGTTGAAGAAGAAGGTGACATGGGCATATTTTTCCGTTTCGGCGATGCGCAGCTGGGTCTTTCCTGCCGCGCTGACATAAGCGCCCAGAATGTTGTCAAGGCTCTGGGGCTTAAAGGCGATGGAAACGTTGGGAATGGTTGCATCGTAGGTGGTGAAGCAGACATATTTCAGCCCCTTGGGGAGCTTCTTTCTTTCAAAGCCTGCAAAATCGGGGTCGACCAGCGTTCTGGTGATCTCTCTTGCCCGGTCGGGGCGGAAGTTAAAGAAGATCATGCTGTCGCCGTCTTCGATCAGACCGATGGGCTCGCCGTTTTCGCAGACGCAGCCGGGCAGAACGAATTCGTCGTTTTCATCGTTTTCGCGGGCCTGCTCTAAAAGGCCCAGGGCAGAGTCTGCATGTCTTCCCTCGCCCAGGGTATAGTTGTCGTAGGCCAGCACAAGTCGCTCCCAGCGGGAATCCCGGTCCATGGCGTAGTAGCGTCCGCTGATGGATGCCAGCCGGCCGCAGCCGATGGCTGCCATATGGTCTTCCACTGCTTTGATGTATTTTTCGGCGCAACGGGGCGGCACATCGCGGCCGTCCAGAATGCCGTGCAGATATACGTTGGTAAGCCCCAGCCTTTTTGCCATATCCAGCAATGCCAGGATGTGGGTCAGGTGGGAATGAACACCGCCGTCGCTGAGAAGGCCCATCAGGTGAAGGCTGCGGCCGGTCTCTTTTGCCTGCAGCATCGCTGCCTTCAGCTCTTCGTTTTCAAAGAAGGAGCCGTCTTCCACTGCGTTGGTGATCTTGCTCAGCTCCTGCCATACGACGCGGCCGGCACCCATGTTGGTGTGGCCGACCTCGGAGTTGCCCATCTGACCGTCGGGCAGACCGACTGCTCTTCCGCTGGCGTTGAGCATGGTATGGGGATTGTTGTTCCAAAGCTGATCGATGTTGGGCGTATTTGCTGCTGCGACAGCATTGCCGGGGCCGGCGGGCGCCAGTCCGAAGCCGTCCATGATCAGCAGCATCGTGGGTCTTTTCATATCGTTACCTCCATTAACTTTTCCAGTGTATCATAAACCGCCGGAAAGTAAAATCGAAAACCTTTGATGAGAGCTCAGCGGATCTCAAATTCGGCATAGACGGTCGTTCCGTCGCCGCCGTCGGAAAGGGGCTTGACCAGCCGGTAGGTCCCGGGGGGAAGCAGACCGTAGCCATCGACCCAGTGGACCGTAAATTCCTCGATAGCACCGGGCTGCAGCCGAAAAACGCTCATGAGAAACAGCAGGTCGTCTTTCGGCTCGACCCTTTTCCAGGCATCACCGGTCAGCTGCTCGATGAAGTATTCTTCCGAAAACCAATAATCCCGGTCGCTGTCGTTGTGCAGCACAAAGCCTGCCCCGCCGGCTGTCAGCGAGCCGCCCTTTAAGGTCAGCGAGACCTTGACGGCAGGTGCAGGAGATGCGGGCTGCGTTAAAAGCACGGTATTGGTCGTTTCGTCCCAGTCGACCGTCAGCCCCAGGGCCTGGGAGATGGCCCGTACCGGCAGATAGGTGGTCCCCTCTATGATAAAGGGTTCCACCGGTCTTCCTTCGGAATCGGTCAGCGTCAGAGCGCTTCCGTCGAGAGAGACCTTGATATCTTTATAATAGAGCGTTTTGCTGACGCCGGCCTGAGACGCGGCAGCGGAAAGGGTCATGGCGAAAACGATGGCGCAGAGCAAAACGCCGGCAAGAAAGGATCTGAGATGAAATTTCATAGGGACCTCCTTGTAGTGAACGACGGATCTTTTTCTATTTTACCACAGATCTTCGAGGAGAGGGCGCGGTGGTACGAATAATCGCACTGCTTTTATGCTATAATAGCTTCACCGTGCACGGGTGCGGCTACTGCCGAAGCTGCACCCGCAAGTGATACAAGATCCCGGAGGGGATCCCTATCGCCGAAGATCGGAAAAGGCGCGTCGCCCACCTTCTGATGGCGCGGATCGAAGAAAAGAATCGATCACTATACGTTTG
>JABUTE010000217.1 GCA_021443825.1 Bacillota bacterium | reverse complement strand
CGCCCGCGTAAGCAAGAACGGAGCCGATGGAGCTCACGGCGAAGCGAGCGCGGCTTTGCAAAGGCTCCCGCTCCGACCCTTCTCCACCCTACGCCTTCTTCTTCGGGCGACCTGTCTTGATGGTGGCGGCGTAGGCGCTGTTGCAAAGGCCCAGCACTGCCGAGAGGATGAACAGCGTCTCCATGCCCAGCGTCTCCCAGATCCATCCGCCGAACAGAGCGATCAGAATGGTGATCAGATGATTGACCGAAACGCCGGTGGAGATGGTCGCCCGCATCTCCTCCTGGTTATCCGAAATATCCTGCACATAGACATTGCTTGCCATGGAAGCCAGCGAAATGACCGAATCCAGCAGGTAGTTGATGCAGCAGACGATGAACGCCACATTCATGGGGAAGATCTTATGGGCATAGCCGTAGCACAGGCAGACCCCCACCAGGATCACCGTATCCATGATCATGACGATGCGGTAGCCAGCCCGGTCGATCAGCTTTCCCACCAGAGGCGCCAGGAAGAAGCAGGCCACCGCCGAGATGGCATGCAGCGCGGTGATGACCTTGGCATCGGCCCCGTAGAACAGGATCAGCACATAGGGGCCGAAGGTGAAGAACACCTGCTTTCTTGCGCCGTAGAAGATCTCCAGCATGTAGAACTTGGAATACTTCTTATCGAAATAAAAGCGGCTCTTGCTCTTATCCTGACTGGTGCTGGAATCCAGACCGAAGCTGGAGAACATGGCGATGACCATCAGCACCGCAGAAACAGCGAAAAATGCCTTGTAGGGACGCTGGCTTCCAAGAAGCGACAAAGAGATCCAAATGACCAGATAGCCCAGCAGCGAGCCCACCTGATTGCTGGCGCTATTGTAGCCCAGCGCCTGACCGCCCTTTCCCTCTTTGGAATACTGCAGCGAGATGGCGCTCTTCATGCCCAGCTGAATGTGATCACCGATGGAATAGAGGAAGGTCGCCAGAACCACCAGCCCGGTAACCGGCGGGATCACCGCCTGCAGCGTCATGCCGGCCACCATGATGACAGCACCCAGCTTATACAGCTTTTCGGCAGAGAAGGTATAAAAAACAGCCAGAATACCCACCAGCAGAAGACCGGGCAGCTCCCGGAAAAATTCAGAAACCCCCTTGCTGAAGGGGCTCATGCCGACCACCTCGGCCAGATAGTTGTCGATAACGCCCTTGTAGATGCCGTAGGCAAGGCCGGTCAAAACGATGGCCAGCAGCAGGTTTTTATACCGGGTATCCTCTTTATAGACACTTTTTAACTGATCAAACATAGGTTCATCCTTTTCGGTCCGATTCGCAAGAAAGGAGGATGGCGTTGAAGCCATCCTCCCGGGTTACCGTTGAAACAGAAGCACTCGATTACTGCTCGAAGGCTGCGGCAACATCCTTCAGCAGATCGATGATCTTCAGATTCTGGGGGCATACGCCCTCGCACTGACCGCAGGCAACGCAGTCAGAAGCCTTGCCCTTGCCCGCCGTGCGAGCGGAATAATAGGCCTTGGAGGGCCAATCCTTGAACATGTTGTTGGAGTTGAGGCAGGTGAACAGATCGGGAATGCTGATCTGCATGGGGCAGCCGTCAACGCAGTAGCGGCAGCCGGTGCAGGGAACCACCATCTTGGACTTGATGCATTCGGCCACCTTTGCAGCCAGAGCCATCTCCTCGTCGCTGAGCGGCTTGAAATCTGCCATAAAGGCGGTGTTCATATCCATATCCTCGATGCAATGCATGCCCGACAGCACCATCATGATATTGTCGAAGCTGGCTGCATAGCGGATGGCCAGCTCAGCCTTGCCGATGCCGGCAGCCTTGACCAGCTCTTCCGCATCGTCGGGCAGCTTGATCAGATTGCCGCCGCGGATGGGCTCCATAACGATGACCGGCTTGCCGTGCTTTTCGCAGACCTCGTAGCACTTTCTGCTCTGCACGGTGTCGCTCTCGTAGTCGAAATAGTTGAACTGCAGCTGAACCACCTCCACCTCGGGATAGGTGGTGAGGATGTTGTCCAGAACATCGGCAGTATCGTGGAAGGAAAGACCTACATGCTTTACTTTGCCTTCCTTCTTCAGCTCGAAGCCGATCTCGTAGGCTCTGCACTTCTTGTACTTTTCGAAATTGGTCTTGTTCTGGGCGTGCATCAGCAGAAAGTCGAAATATTCGACGCCGCAGGCCTCAAGCTGGCTCTCGATGAGGGGACGAACCTCTTCTTCGGTCTCGAAGAAGGTCTGGGACAGCTTGTTGGTCAGGATGTACTGATCTCTGCTGTAGCGGCTGGTGAGAGCTGCCTTGACCGCCGTCTCGCTGCAGGTCTTGTGATAAGGGTGGGCTGTATCGAAATAGTTGAAGCCTCTTTCGATAAACAGGTCGACCATCTTCTTCATCTGCTCGATGTCGATGGCGGTGGTGTCTTCTGCGTCCAGAAGGGGCAGTCTCATCAGGCCGAAGCCGAACTTATTCTTGATCTCAGGGAAAAACTTATTCTGCATTCTGAATTCCTTTCGTTAATAAAATGAATTACTTTCCGTACTTTTTCAGGAAGTCGACCATGTATTCGGCGCCGCCCTTTAAGGTCTCGATATCCATGTTCTCGTTGACCTGATGTGCTCTGGTGCTTTCACCCTTGGGGTTGTAGAAGGGGCCGAAGCGGTAGACGTTGTCGGACAGTCCGTACAGGAACTTGGAGTCGGTTCCGCCCAGAACCACCTCGGGAACCAGGGTGATCTCTTCGCCGTAGCGTTCCTTGCACAGCTTAAAGAGCAGCTGGGCCGCATCGGTATCGACGGTGCCGCAGGGGGAAGGATTGTGAGCCTTGTGGGGAACGACAACCATGCCCTCGGGCACGATGCTCTGCAGGTATGCGGTGATGCTTTCGATGGTGTCGCCCTGCAGCAGTCTGGAGTTGACGTTGATGCTTGCCTTTTCGGGCAGGATGTTGCCCTGCTGGCTGCCCTGGGCCATGGTGGGCACCAGAGTGGTGTGGAAGTAGGCTGCCAGCTTGGGATCCTTATCCAGAATGGGCAGCAGCTCTTCCCAGTTGGCTTCTACGTCGGCGACCAGCTTGGCAAGCTCCTTATCCTTCATAACAGGAGCGATGGCGGCAAATCTTGCCTTGACTGCGGGGGTGATGCGGAAGGGAAGCTGGTGATCGCGGATGGCCAGAATGGCTTCCGCAACGTAGTCCAGCGCGCCGCCCTTGTGGGGAGTGCTGGAATGACCGCCCTCGTCAAGCTTATAGATCTCGAAATCGACATAGCCCTTTTCGCCGACGGAGATGCAGCAGATCTTGCCCTCGGCGCCCATCATGGAGCCGTCTCTCATGCCGCCGCCTTCATCAAGAGTGATGCCGGCCTTGACGCCTCTTTCGACCAGCAGATCTGCGATCAGCTTGGCGCAGCTGTCGGAATCGCCGCCTGCCACCTCTTCGTTGTAGCAATAGGCCATATAGATGTCGTAATCGGGCTGCCAGCCTTCGGAGAGCAGATGCTCGGCGGCCTCCAGCTGGGCGATCATCTGCGCCTTGCAGTCGGAAGCGCCGCGGCCCCATACATGACCGTCGCGGATGGCACCTTCATAGGGAGGAGTATCCCACTTGGACCAGTCACCCTCGGGAACCACGTCCATATGGGCCATCATGAAAACAGGCAGAGCGGAAGACTTGCCGGTGCCCTTCCAGGTGAACAGCAGGCCGGCCTTGCCGACGACCTCGTGATGCAGCTTTTCAGCGACCAGAGGATAGGTCTTGAGAATATACTCGTGAAGTCCGAAGAAGGGGCCCCAATCGGTATCGGCTTCGATATCCTTGGAAAGAGTTGCGAATTTCACAGCTCCGGAAAGATGTTCTGCACAAAGCTGTGCATTCAGTTCATAGCTCATCTTTTGTTCCTCCTATTTTATGTGATCGTAAAAAATATAAAATTAACGAATGTCTGGGAGTCATAAGACCCTACACTATATTTTATCGCAACGAAGCGATAGAAACAAGAAATAATCTAGAACACCAGCTGCACCAAAGCCATATAAAGAGCGGTTCCGACCACGATGCTCAAAAGGGAATTCCTCTTCCATACGTAGGTGGCGACCACCAAAAGAGAAGCAGCGAGTGCAGGCATCCAGCCGGACGCCAGCGAAAGATCGGTGCCCTTCAGGCAATAGACCACCAGCATGGCCATGACGGCGCCGGGCAGCATTTTTCCCAGGGCAAGAACCACCGGCGGCGTCGGGCGGCCTTCCCCGAAAATGAGAAAGGGCAGCACCCGCAGGGCAAAGGTGGCCAAGGCGGCGATGGCGATGGCAATGAGCAGATACAGATCACCGGTCATGACGAGCCTCCTTCTTCCGATCTGCCGCATAAAAAAGCAGCAATGCCGCCGCGATCAGAACCATGGCGGGAATGAGAAACGACGAGGGGCCGAAGAGCAGCAGGGCCGCCAGACTGCAGATAAAGCCTGCCAGAACGGGGCGGCGGTCTTTGTTATCCAGCCACTGGCCGGTCACCACGGTGATGAACAGGGCAGTGAGGGCAAAATCCATGCCGTCGGTGTTAAAATGCAAAACCGAGCCTAAGGTAACGCCCAGCAGAGAGCCGAAGACCCAATAGAAATGATCCAATACGGTCACCAGAAAGCAATAGGAAAGGCGCTGCGTTTCGGGGATGTCGGACGGCACGCTGCAGACCAGCGAATAGGTCTCGTCGGTGAGGCCGAAGATCAGATAGGGCTTGCGCGGCCCTGCCCCTTTGTATTTTTCCAGCATGGAGATGCCGTAGAACAGATGGCGGGCATTGACCACCAGCGAGGTGAGCAGCACAGTAAAAAGAGAGGCACTGCCGGTCAGCATGGGGATCAGGGCAAACTGCAGCGAGCCGGCAAAGACAAACATGCTCATGGCAGGACCTGTCCAGGCGGGAAGACCTGCGGTGCGGATCAGAAAGCCGAAGGCCGTTCCCAAAACGACATAGCCGCTGATAACGGGTATGGTGGCTGTAAAAGCCTTTTGAAAAATCTTTTTATCCATAGATGTCAGTTTACTCCATCGCAGAAATCCCCTCAATAGTTTTACGAAATTTCCCGATTTTCTGACAATCCCCGGGAATTGTGATAAGATAGAAAAACAGTGTTTTGATCATATATCTAAAGGAGAATGTAATACATGAACGTCATCAATTACACCGGCCGCAAGGCCGTCAAGAAGGTTGCCCCTGTTACCGACGAAATGGTCGTCAATGCCATCGCCGCGTTCCGTGAGCAGAATCCCGTTATGGAGCCTGTCGACAAGGCGGCCGAGCTGGGCGACACCGTGACCCTCGATTTCATCGGCTATTGCGAGGGTGAACGCTTTCCGGGAGGCGCTGCCAACGACTACGATCTGCTGCTGGGCTCCCACCACTTTATTCCCGGCTTTGAGGATCAGCTGGTCGGTCTTCGCGCCGGCGAGTCCAAAGATGTCAACGTCACCTTCCCCGACCAGTACCAGAAGGAGCTGGCCGGAAAGCCGGCTGTTTTCAAGTGCACCGTCAAGGCGGTATTAAAGGTTGCGGAGGGCGAATTCAACGATTCCATGGCCAAGTATCTCTTCGGGGCCGACACGGTAGAGGCAGCCCATGCCATCGTGCGCGAAGAGCTGCAGACCCAGGCCAACGCCCAGGCCGACAGCGAGGTGCTGGAGACCCTCATGGACCTGCTCTGCAAGGACAATCCCTATACCGCTCCCCAAGAGCTGATCGAATTCGAGCGGGACGAGCTGCTCGATAACATGATGAAGCAGCTGGCCGGACGGTATATGCCCAAGGAGGAATTCTTTGAGCTGACCCAGATGACGGCAGAGGATTTCGATAAGGTGCTGCTGCCTACCGCAGAACGGAACCTGAACATCAAAGAGATCATCAAGTCCATCGCCGTGCAGGAAAACATCGAAGCCACCGACGACGACCGCCAGGTGCAGATCGCAGAGGCTGCCGCCCGCTTCGGCGTCACCTTTGAGCAGGCGAAAAACGCCATTCCCGTCGAAGAGCTGGATGAGCCCATCATCATGCAAAAGGTGCTGGAATTCATTCTGGCCCATTCCGAAATCACCCTCGAGACCGAATAATGCCCGCCGGGGGCATGCAATGGCCCCCCCCCGGCAGCCCTAAAGAAGAAAGGACGAACCTCTCATGAAAGAACAGATCAAAGCTCTCTGCAGCGAATACAAAGATCTGCAGATCGAATTTTACAAGCATCTTCACCAAAATCCGGAGCTTTCCTTTGAAGAGTATAAGACCAGTGCCTTCATCAAAGAAAGGCTGGCCGAATACGGCGTTGCCGTCATGGAAGGCATCACCGGCACCAGCGTGGTCGGCATCCTGAAGGGCGATAAGCCCGGCCCCACCGTGGCCTTTCGCGCCGACATCGACGCCCTGCCCGTACAGGAAAACACCGGTCTGGAATACCAGTCCCGGACCTGCGGCGTAATGCACGCCTGCGGCCACGACAGCCATTGCGCCACCCTGCTCTGCTTTGCCAAGCTGCTCTCTGAGCATAAGGAGCTGGTGGAGGGAACCGTCAAGTTCCTCTTCCAGGCGGCGGAAGAAAAGCTGCCCGGCGGAGCCCTCGGTCTTTGCAACGACGGCGCCATCGACGATTGCGACGTGGTCTACGGCTGGCACAGCGGCGGCGCTGAAAACAGCGGTCATATCGTTTCCAACGTGGGTCCCAATTCTGCCGATATCGCCGTTTACGAGGTAACGGTGCACGGCAAGGGCGGCCACGGAAGCTCGCCCCAGGCGGCCTGCAATCCGGTGCCCATCGCCATGCAGGTGGCAACAGCCATCAACCAGGTGCTGGCCGAAAAGGCAAGCCCTCTGGAAAAAGCGGTGCTTACCGTCGCCTACTTTAAGAATCTGGGGGGCAACTACCCCAACATCATCGACAGCGACGTAGTCTTCGGCGGCAATCTGCGCACCTTCAATCACCAGCTGACCGTCGAGCTGCTTGAAAAGATGGAAAAGCTGGCCAAGGGCATCTGCGAGGCTCACGGGGCCACGGCGGAATTTTCCAGCATGATCGGCTACCATGCCACCATCAACCATGAGCGCGAGACTATGATCGTTCGCGCGGCGGCCGATGCCATGGGCTACGGCTGGACCACCACCGAACCGGGTCTGGGCGGCGAGGACTTCTCGTACTATGTCGAAAAGAAGCCGGGAAGCTTCTTTAACATCGGCATGAACGATCCTGCAGCCAACCCCCATCCGGCGCCCCATCACAACAAGGATTTTAAGCTGGATCTTAATTCCCTGCACATCGGCCTTGAGATGGAGCTGGCCGTTTACCTGAAGGAGCTGGAGGCCCGCAGGTAGGAAAAGGCAAAGGTTTCCAACCAAACTATGCACTTTGTTTCTGCTCCATATTATGGTAGACTAAACAAAAGGAGGTGGGAACATGCTGTCTTTGGAACAGATCACAAAAGGGGTTCAGCTCATTGCCAACGATTATCCGATCACAAAAGCGGAATTGTTCGGATCTTATGCAAACGGCACCTGTAATGAAGCAAGCGATGTTGACCTGCTTTTGGAGTTTTCAACCCCGGGCATCTCTCTTCTGACGCTCAGCGACATTAAGCAGCGGCTTGAAGCGTATTACAATACCGAGGTCGATGTTATCCACGGACCTTTGGCAGAGGACAGTCTTCTTGAGATCGAAAGAAAGGTCGTACTGTATGGAGCATAGAGACCTTATTACGCTGCAAAAGATCCTTTCCGAGCTTTCTGTTGCAAAAGAGCTCTTAGGCGATGCCTCTTTAGATGCTTTCCTTGAAAACGAGATGCTGAAGCGAGCGGTTTGCATGACGGTGATCAATATAGGAGAGCTCGCCAAAAGTCTGACAGAACAGCTTAAGGGAAGGGATCCTTCGATTCCCTGGAAAGCTGTTTCCGGGTTCCGAGACATCGCCGCTCACAAATACCAGACCTTGCGAATGGAAGATGTTTATACTACCGTTACAAGCGACTTTCCCATACTTGCAGAGCAGATCATATCCCTTATAGAACAGTAAAACGAAAAGGACGGACCTCATGGTCCGTTCTTTTTAATTGCATTTCTTCCGCTTCGGCAGGGACGCAAGAGGGTGCGGATCGGCAGGTGATGGCGGAGAAAAGGCTCTTTTTGGCTTTTCGGAGCCACACCTGCC
>JABUTE010000286.1 GCA_021443825.1 Bacillota bacterium | reverse complement strand
TGGCGTCGGCACCATCGGTACCGTGCGCTCGGCAAGGCCCTATTATCTGGAAACAGCCCTCGGCTATGATGCCATCTATATTCATGCCGGCGGCAGCGAGGATGCCTACAGCAAGCTTTCTGCCTGGAAAATGGACCATATGGACGGCGTTCGCGGCGGCAGCGATGCCAATATCTTCTGGCGCGATGCCTGGAGAAAGGCGAACAACGGCTACGAGCACAGTCTGGTCACCAGTGCGGAAAAGATCCTGGAATACATGAGCACCTCTTCCATGCGCAAGACCCATGCGGAGGGCTTCGACACCGGCCTTCGCTTCGGCGAAACAGCCGCAACGGCAAACGGCGAGGCAGCGGCAAAGGTCACCGTGCGCATCAGCAATTACAAGACCGGCATCTTCGAATATAACGAGGAGAGCAAGAAGTATAAGGTCAGCCAATACGGCTCTCCCATGATGGACGGCGACGCAGATTGCCAACTGGAAAGCAAGAATGTGCTGGTGCTCAACACCACCAGCAAGGTGGTCGATGACTATGGCCGAATGAGCTATGTTACCACCGGCGAAAATACCGGAACCTATTTCTGCGAAGGAAAATCGATTCCCATCAAGTGGTCCAGAGCAGACCGCAACGATGTTTTCCGTTATACCGCAGAAGACGGAAAAGAGCTGGAGCTGATGCCCGGAAATACCTATATCGTCATGCTCAATGCCAGCGGCAAGCTGACGGTCGAATAATTCTCACTGAGGCAAAAAAAGCGGCCTTCCGAAAGGAAGACCGCTGTTTTGTTGCCTTTCCGTCTTTTGGGAGATGACGGTTATTCCATTTCCTTTAATTTTGCAAGGCAGGTTTTGCATACATTTTTTCCGCCGAACTGAACGACCTCCGTTGCGTCGTTGCAGAATACACATGCAGGCTGGTACTTGCGCAGAATGATATCGTTTCCTTCTACAAAGATCTCGATGGGATCGTTTTCCTGCAGATCGAAGGTGTTTCTTAATTCTTTGGGAATGACGATTCTTCCCAGCTGGTCCAGCTTTCTCACTATGCCGGTTGCTTTCATATTTATTTGCCTCCGCGATTTGCTTACAGAGCAGTGATATCTCGTAATCTAATTATAAAACGATTACCAAAAAAGTCAATATCAGTAAATTTTGCCTTATCCGTTCTTCTTGCTCTTTTTGTAGCTTGCGGCATACAGAATACTCAAGACTGCAGCCAGTGCAACGAAGACGAAGGCAAGCACGAAGGGGCTGAGGGGTGCCTTCTTATAAAGGATGCCGGCAAAGAAGGCGCCGAAGATGGCGCCCAGGGCAGTCATGGATTGGAAGAAGCCCATGATGCGGTTGCTGGTCTCGGGAGTTCCCTTGCTTGCAGCGATGTTTTGCAGAAGGGTCATTCTCATGGCTGCCAGAATGAAGAATACGATGTAGCAGCCGGCGAAGAGCAGCACGTTTTCCTTTACGACGAAGACCAGACCCAGAGGCAGTGCCGATGCGACGAGCACAGGCATGATGCTGATGCTGGTATCGGTCTTTTTGATGATGGTGAGCACGATGGTGCTGTTGACCAGGAAGGTTCCGGCAGCGATGACAGCCTTAAAGATGCCGTTGTAGACCGAGGTGAGCCCCAGCTGGTCCTTGATGAAATAGTTGAAGACCTGCTCATAGGCGGTCTGCCCCAGATTGCCGACGGCGACCATGATGAAGAAGAGTGCCAGCAGAGGAGTCATGAAGGTCCTTGCCGAAAGGAATACGCTGAAGGGATTGGCTTCCTTAAAGGTAAGGGGATGATCGGGCTTCTTCTTCATGGGGGTGTCATCGATGCAAAGGAACCGGAAAAACAGGCCGCAGCCGGCCAGCATTGCGACCTGCATCGTGAAAGAAAACTCAACCGAAACGAGGCCCAGCACGCCGCCGATAAAGTAGCCGACTGCGTTGGAAACATTGTTTACGGTCGCATATACGGTGATCTTTTTGCCCCGTTCTTCCGGATGGGCCGGGTCGGAGGTGTTGACCAGATAGTTGAGCATGGCGGTAAATACGCCGCCGCAGAAGATGCCGGCAAACATTCTTCCGCCGATGACCATGGCTTCGGTCTGTGCGGCGCCGAAGATGCCCTGACCGACGGCATAGCCGACGCAGCAGATCAGCATAACGGTTCTGGTGGGAATGTAGTCGCACAGTCTGCCCCAGAAGGGTGCAAACAGAAAATAGATGGTCTGCATAGCAGCCAGTGCCACACCGAACATGGAGCTGTCCAGATTGCGCTCAACGATGAGGGTCGGAGTGACCGGGTGTGCCAGATTTGCAGCGATGCTCACCAGGCAGACGCCGATCAGATAGATCGTAAATTTCTTTTTGTCCATAAAAACTCCTTTGATAAAACGACGAACGGGTCTTATTTGCAATGTTTGATCATTTCAGACAAAAGCGAACATATTATACTGCTCTTTGATTTCGCAAACAAGCCGCAATCCGCAGAATCAGAAGAAAGTCCCTTGATTTGAAATCTGATTTATGCTTTAATATATTGATTTATTTTGCAATCATTTAAGGGAGACCCCAATGGCTAAATTTATAGTTGAAAAAGCAGGTCCGCTTCATGGGGAGGTCGTGATCAGCGGTGCAAAAAACGCTG
This sequence comes from Bacillota bacterium, assembly GCA_021443825.1. Taxonomy (GTDB): domain Bacteria; phylum Bacillota; class Clostridia; order Peptostreptococcales; family Anaerovoracaceae; genus RGIG2707. Next base: position 5,668 of record JABUTE010000286.1, on the reverse strand, counting down.
TGCTGCCCATTCTGGCAGCCACGGTCCTGACCGATGAAATATGCACCATCTACGATGTGCCCAGGCTGCGTGATGTGGATGTGATGTGCCGCATCTTAAGAAGCCTCGGCAAAACGGTGGAAGAGGATTACGGGAACCATACGGTGATCGTGTCCGGTTCGGTCAATACCAGCACCATTCCCTATGAACTGGTAAAAAAGATGAGAGCCTCCTTCTTTGTCATGGGGCCGCTGGTGGCTAAGACCGGCGCTGCCAATATCGCCCAGCCCGGCGGCTGCTCCATCGGAAGCCGTCCCATCGATCTTCACATCAAGGGCCTTCGCAAGCTGGGCGCCAAGGTCGTTATCGAAGAATCTCTTGTAGATGCCAGCGCGCAGCAGCTGACCGGTGATCTGGTCTATCTGGATTTTCCCAGCGTCGGTGCTACCGAAAATATCATGATGGCAGCCGCCCTTGCAAAGGGAACCTCGATCATCGAGAATGCGGCAGAAGAGCCTGAGATCGTCGACCTTGCCAATTTCCTCAACAAGATGGGCGCGAAGATCAAGGGCGCCGGAACCGACAGCATCCGCATCGAGGGGGTCGAGTCTCTTCACGGAACAAAGCATACCGTTATTCCCGACCGGATCGAAACAGGCACCTTCATGGTAGCAGCGGCCATCTCCAGGGGCAATGTGCTGGTCAGAAACTGCGTGTCCGATCATGTGCGCCCCGTCATCGCCAAGCTGATCGAATGCGGCGCTTCTGTAAGCGAGGAGGGCGACGGCATCCGCGTCAATGCAGAGGGCATGCACCTGAAGGCTACCTCTGTCAAGACGATGCCGTATCCCGGCTTTCCCACCGATATGCAGGCTCCCTTTATGGCTCTGCTGACCACGGTCGAGGGCACCAGCACCGTAAACGAGACGGTCTTTGAAAACCGCTTCATGCATGCCGATGAGCTTTCTCGCATGGGGGCGAATATTCGCGTCGACGGAAGAACAGCCACCGTTCCCGGCGATAAGCGGCCCCTAACCGGCGCAAAGGTGGTATCGACCGATCTTCGCGGCGGCGCCGCACTGGTTCTGGCCGGACTGGTCGCCGAGGGAACTACTGAGGTGGGCGAGATCTATCACATCGAGCGCGGCTACGAGCGCTTTAAAGAAAAGCTGAATCAGCTGGGCGCAAAGGTCATCCGGGTGGAGGATCCCCAAAACGATCAGTAAGAACGAATAACAGAAAGACCCGATCCGTCAGGACCGGGTCTTTTGCATCTGCAGTTCTGTTTTCTGTATGCGGGGCTAATCCTTTGCGTACAGCCGCACGCAGGTCTCTCCGTCGAATTCTTTGACAAGAACACCGACCACCTCGGAGCGGGAGGTAGGCAGGTTCTTTCCTACATAATCTGCCCGGATCGGCAGCTCCCGGTGGCCCCGGTCGATAAGACAGGCCAGCTGGATCTGGGAGGCTCTTCCCAGCTGGGATACGGCATCCAGCGCCGCCCGGACCGTTCTTCCCGTATAGATGACATCGTCGACCAGAACGACTATCTTTCCTTCGACAGAAAAGCTGACCTTCGATGCGCCGGCAGCAGCGCCGGTTTCGCCTTGAGACCGGTCATCCCGAAATTGGGTGATGTCAAGCTCGCCAACGGGAACGGCGGCTCCTTCGATGGCTTTGATATTGGATGCCAGCTTTTTTGCAAGGGGAACGCCCCGTCTGCGAATGCCCAGGAGCACCACGTTTTCGCAGCCGTCATTTCGCTCCAGGATCTGATGTGCCATGCGCTTGATGGCGCGGTCCATGGCTTCTTCTGTCATAATCAGCGCTTTGATCTCCATGAGAACCTCCTTAAAGTTTTGCGGCAGCAGAGTCCGTTCGTAAAACGGATCAGCATATTGATCTTGCAGGCTCCGGTGCTACAGGAGCTGATAGTTTCCGCCGAGGCGGGCAAAGTCGTCAAAAAAGCCCTCGCAGATCTTGGTGGCACAGGTCTCGTCTTTCAGGATGACCGGCTGCTTCAGCATCGCGCAGGAAAGAGCAAAGGAGATAAAGACCCAGGGATCGCCCATGCAGTCTAAAACGGTGTTTTCGTCGAAGACGCCGTTCGCAGGTCCCCATACCTCGATGCCGTCTTCCGATGGGACGGCTCTGCCGCCCAGACTGCGGATGCATTCGGCGGTGACCTTCAGCCGGTTGGTCTCTTTCGTCTTCAGCTGGGGCGCTCCGGTCAGGACCGCATGAGCTCCCTTCAGCGCGGCGGCGGCTGCCACAAGTGGCACCAGATCGGGCCAGGGAGACATATCCACCGTCAGGTCGGTGAAATCCTGCTCCAGCAAAGAGGTGAGGATCTGCAGATCCTGGTAGTTCTGCACGGTTTTTTTGGCAAGACCGGTAACCGAGAGCTTTCCCCCTTTGGCCCTTCCCAGGGCTGCTCCGCAGACCCATGCCGATGCCAGACCCCAGTCGTTTTCGGTCTCCAGCTCGCCGGGAGAAACATAGATCTGCCGGCCGGGCACATGATAGCCCTTTTCTGTTTTTTCGACGGTGATGCCGAACCGCTTCAGGGTATCGACGGTAATATCGACAAAGGAGCTGTCGATCAGCGGGCTGGAGAGCTCGATCTCGCTGTCTGCCAGCAGCAGGGGCAGGACCAGCAGCAGGGCGCTGATGAACTGCGATCCTTCATCGCCGCGAAACTGGTAATAGCCGGCCTCCAGCCGGCCCTGCATTTCCAAAGGCAGCGAAAAGCTGGTCATATTGATGCCGCGAAGGGCCATGCGACTGGTCAGGGGCAGCATGTGACGTTTTGTCAGATAGGAAGAGCCTCGGCAGGAGGCTTTGATGCCGAAGGCTGCGGCAAGGGCCATGGAAAATCGGGCGCTGGTGGCGCTGTCCTTAAAATCGAACTGGGCTGTCGGAACCGGATTGTTTTTCGCAAAGGGCTCTACGACCACATCGCCGCTGCCGGAGCGCTTTACGCGGCAGCCGAAGCTTTCCAGGCAGTCGATGGTCGCGTTGATATCGCGGCAGTCTGGCACATTTGCAATTGTGGTCGGCGTATTGGGCAGGGCGGCAGCAAAGAGGATCCGCTGGGCATCGGCCTTGGATGCCGGGGCTTCGATGGTACCGGCCAATACGGAAGGATATATCTTAACCATAATAATTCATCTCCATAACTAATATATTATACATATCTGATATACTGCAGTCAAATAATCCCGGGCAGCAGGCGCTTTTCTCTGCTTCGGAAAGGGTTTTCATACTATGAAAGGTTTTTCGGTTATGCTATAATTTATTAGGATTCATTCCCGGAGGTGCAAATGATTATCGAGAATAACGAAAGCAAGTATTTAAAGCTCCTGGCAAAGGACTTTCCCTCGGTCGAAGATGCGCAGGCAGAGATCATCAATCTGATGGCCATCCTCAATCTTCCCAAGGGAACAGAGCATTTCCTCAGCGACATTCACGGAGAATATGAAGCCTTTAACCATATTCTGCAGAATGCATCCGGTACGATCAAGATCCGTATCGATGAGGTCTTCCCCGAATTGATGCCCAGCGAGAGACGCACTCTTGCGACCCTTGTTTATTATCCCGAAGAAAAGCTGGAGATCCTCAAAAAAGAGACCGAAGATCTTCACGGACTCTATTCTTCTATTCTCTACCGTCTGATCAGGCTTCTGAAAAGAGTTTCGTTCAAATACACCAGATCCTTCGTCCGCAAGGAGATGCCCCCCGAATATGCCTATATCATCGAAGAGCTGCTTTACGGCTCCGAAGAAGAAGCCCTGGGCCGCGCACACCATAAGCAGGATATCATCGAATCCATCATCGAGATCGGCGCATCCGACGATTTTATCAAGGATATGTGCAATATGATCTCCCGCCTGGCTGTCTACAGACTCCACGTGGTGGGCGATCTGTTTGACAGAGGCTCCGGCAGCGATAAGGTCATCGATCTTTTGAAAAAACAGAACCGCGTCGATATCCAGTGGGGCAACCACGACATCCTCTGGATGGGCGCTGCCGCAGGAAACCGTTCCTGCATCGCCAATGTCATCCGCATCTGCACCCGATACGACAACCTGCATACGCTGGAGGTCGGCTACGGCATTTCGCTGCGCCCGCTGGTCACCTTCGCCCTGACCACCTATAAAGACGATCCCTGCACCGGCTTTAAGGCGGCTGTTACCAAGAAGGATGCCATGTACGACACCGACCTGGATACCCTGCGCAAGATCGGCAAGGCCATCGCCGTTATGCAGTTTAAGGTCGAGGGTCAGCTGATCGATGAGCATCCCTATTATGAGTGCGAGTCGCTGAAGCTGCTGGATAAGATCGATTTTGAAAACAAGACGGTCAATATCGACGGAAAAGATTATCCCATGTCGACCTGCAACTTCCCCACCGTCGATCCGAAGGATCCTTATAAGCTGACGCCGGAAGAAGACGCCGTCATGAGCAGGCTGCAGGATGCCTTCATGGAATCGGAGCTGCTGCAGGATCATGTTCGCTATCTGTTTGCCAACGGCAGCATCTACAAAGTATTCAACGGCAACCTGCTGTTCCACGGCGCCGTTCCCATGACCAAAAGCGGCGAATTCGATCCGGTGCAGACCCCGGACGGTCCTCTGGCCGGAAAGAAGTGGTTCGATTATGCCGATACCATGGTAAGAGCCGGTTATTTCGGTTCTGCCGATCCCGACAAGAGAAAGAGAGGCGTCGACCTCTTCTGGTATCTGTGGTGCGGCTATAAATCACCTCTGTTCGGCAAAAAGCGCATCACTACCTTCGAGCGTCTCTTTGTAGAAGACGAAAGCACCTGGAAGGAAGCCAAGAATCCTTATTACAATCACATCGACGATGAAGAAAAGGTCGAAATGATCCTTGCCGAATTCGGCGCAAATGTGGAAAGCGGCTGCATCATCAACGGTCATATTCCCGTCAAGAAGGGCAGCAAGGCGGTCCATGCCAACGGCCGCTGCATCGTTATCGACGGCGGCTTTGCCAAGCCCTATCAGAAGACTACCGGTATCGCCGGCTACTGTCTGGTGCAGAATTCCTACGGCTTCATCCTCTCTGCCAACGAACCCTTTGAATCGAAGGAGCAGGCGATCCTCAAGGAGCTGGACATCCATTCCACATCGGTAGCTACTGAAAGCTCCAGCAAGAGGATCCTCAACAGAGATACCGATCAGGGCAAAGAGATCGCCGAACGGATCGAGGCCTTAAAGAACCTGCTGGTCGCCTATCGCGAAGGCATCATCCAGCAGGGCCGATAAACCCACTCCGCGCTGTATATCCTATCTATTCATATAATTTCTATATCACAAGGAGGTTATTATGCTTGTAATCAAAGGCGGTAAGGTCGTAACCGTTACCGGAGAAACCATCAACAGCGGAATCGTTGCCATCGAAGACGGAAAGATCGTATTCGTAGGCAAGGAATTCGACATCCCTGCAGACGCAAAGGTCATCAATGCAAAGGGCAAGTGGGTAACTCCCGGTCTCATCGACGCCCATACCCATCTTTCCAACTTCAACGACCTGAAGGACAGAAACAGCCAGTACGACGGAAATGAAATCTCCTCTCCCATCACTCCGCAGGTGCGCGCTATGGATGCTCTGTATCCCTTCGAGCACGGCATCAAGCTGGCAAGAGAAGCCGGCTTCACCACCTGCTGCA
>JABUTE010000258.1 GCA_021443825.1 Bacillota bacterium | reverse complement strand
TTACGGTCGGCATTTTCGACCCCGACGGAGAAGAAGACCAGCAGGGCCTGCAGACTGACGCTGACCTTTACCTCAGGTCGCTTTGCGACCTTTTCCCGTTTCACCCCGAGCACTACCCCGAAGGAGACACTATGAAACCATCCCAGCGCTTATACCGCGATATGATCGCCTATTGGGAAAAGAACAACACCCACCCCTTTGTACAGGGAATGGCAGACGGCACTCTTCCCAAAGAATGCTTTCAATTCTATATCACCCAGGACCACCTCTATCTGATGCAATATGCCAAGGTCTTTGCCATGGGCGTCATCAAAGCCCGAAACGAAGAAGACCAGCGTCTATTTGCAGGGCTGATCTCAGCCACGCTGGACGTAGAAAACGCCATTCACAAGACCTACCTGCAGAGACTTGGCCTGACCAACGAGCAGTTGGCTGCGGCAAAGCCCAGCATCGTCACCGAAAGCTATACCAACTACATGATCTCCATTGCCCAGAAGGAAGGTCTTGCCTCCATCATGGCAGCCGTTCTGGCCTGCAGCTGGACCTATAAGCTGATCGGCGACTATATGGAGACCTTTCCCGGGGCAAAGGAGCAACCCTTCTACGGGCTTTGGATCAACCAGTATATGGGAGAGGAATACCGCAATGCCAACGATCTGATGATCGACATGTTCGACCGCTATGCCGATGGCTGCACCGACGAGGAATACGACCATCTGAAGCACATCGTCTACCTGTGCACCCAATACGAATACATGTTCTGGGACATGGGATGGAATATGAAAATGGAAGAAGAGATCCTGTGATCGGTTCCGTTTGACAAGGGATAACTCCAAAGCGATACGGCTTTGGAGTTTTTCGTTGGCCGCGCGACCTTTACAGCCGATGGCAAGGGCCTTCCTGTAAGGACTTCACTTGACGGAACCTACCGGCAGCGTTATTATTAAGTGTTGTAATTTCATTTCTAACAGGAGATAAAATGTCAGTACATTCCGAAAAACGATTTGCTGTGCTCATCGACGCAGAGAATATCTCAAGCAAATACATTAAATTCATTCTGGACGAAATATCCAACGAAGGAGAAGCCACCTACAAGCGCATTTACGGCGACTGGACCCAGCCCAGCCTTGCCCCCTGGAAAAAGGTGCTGCTGGAATACTCGGTCATGCCGGTGCAGCAATATAGCTACACCCAGGGAAAGAATTCCTCCGACTCGGCCATGATCATCGACGCCATGGACATCCTCTATTCCGGAAGAGTCGAAGGCTTTTGTCTTTGCACCTCCGACAGCGATTTTACCCGCCTTGCCGTTCGTCTTCGCGAATCGGGCATGACGGTGGTCGGCATGGGTGAGCAGAAGACCCCCAAGGCCTTCTCGTCTGCCTGCAACAAGTTCAAATATCTGGATCTGCTGTCGCAGGCGGCTAAGCCCCAGTCCAAATCCTCGAAAAACAAGGCTGCAGCCGATAAACAGGAAAAGGCAGATAAGGCGCTCAAGCAGGAAAAGGATCGCGCTAAAGAGAAGAATCCGACGGTCAAAGTCGTCAAAGAGAAGGATAAGAATCAGCCCAAGCTGAAGGCTCCCAAAAAAGAAGACAAGATGCTTCTGCTGCCCGATCCCGAGACCGAGAGCAGAGAAAAAGAGCAGGCCGCGATCCAAGCTGCAGCCTTCGAAAAGCAGAAAGCGGCTGCAGAGGTACCTGCCGTCGATACTTATCAGAACGAAGAAGAGCCTCCCGAAGGCGAAGTCACCAGTCTGGAAGAGATCAAGCAGGCACTGCTTTCCATCATCAACGAAGAAGGCGACGAAGACGGCTGGGTATCCACCAGCGATCTGGGCAACAAGCTGCTGAAGCGCTATTCCGATTTCGACGTGCGCAACTACGGCTTTACCAAGCTGACCCCCTTTCTCAAATCCCTTCGCGGCTTTGAAATGATGTCGATCCGAAACAAAGAAAACTCCAACATCAAGCTGGTCTTCCTGCGGGAATACCTGCCTGACAGAGACAGCACCAATGACTAAGCAGGAACGGCTGCAGGCACAGGCCCTGCATCTGGAAGAAATGATGGCCTATGAAAAAGCCCTGTGGAACGCCGGCTGCGACTACATCGCCGGCATCGATGAGGTGGGCCGCGGCCCTCTGGCAGGTCCTGTGGTCACCGCCGCCGTCATTCTTCCCAAAGATTTCTGTCTGCTGGGTGTGGACGATTCCAAAAAGCTGTCGCCCAAAAAAAGAGACCTGCTGTTTGAGCAGATCAAAGAGGCAGCTCTATGCTATGCTATCGGACGAAGAGAGCCGCAGGACATCGACCGCATCAATATTTTAGAAGCGACAAAAGAGGCGATGGTCGACGCGGTGAATCTACTTCCCATTAAGCCAGACCACCTGCTCATCGATGCCGTAAAGCTGCCCCGGCTGCAGATCCCCCAGACCTCGTTGATCCACGGCGATGCCCTCAGCGTTTCCATCGCAGCAGCCTCCATTCTGGCAAAGGTCACCCGCGACCGCGAGATGGAAGAAATGGCGAAGCTCTGGCCCGGCTACGCCTTCGAAAGCAATAAGGGCTATGGCACAAAAGCTCATTATCAGGGGCTTGCCGCGCAGGGCATGTGCCCCATCCACAGAAGAAGCTTTTTAAAAGACCTGAAATAAAAAAGATCCGGAAAAGCCCCGGACCGAAACGAAAGGAACCATATTCAATGAAGATCAATCCCAAAGACGAGGTGCAGAACTGGGTGAGCCGCACCATGGAAAAGGAGAGCAAGTATCAGGACTACGTCGAATTCGTACAGAAGACCGTCGACGGCAGCTATATCTATACCGGTCCCATCTTTTCCTACGGTGAAAAAAATACCCTCCCCTTCGGCCGTTATAAAGCGGTCTTATGGATCTGCTCTTTGCTGCTGATGGCAGTCAGCCTTGCCAGCGGCACCCTGTATATCGCCGGCATGAATTCGGCCTGGCAGGTCATTCCCCTCGGTCTTGAGATCATCATGGCCTATATGACGGCATGGGCTGCCATCCGTCTTACCTTTACCAAGCAGCCCATGAAGATCTTCGAATACCGCCCGACCGTAGGCGCCCTTCCCGGAAGAGCGCAGCTTACCATGTATTTTGCCATCGCCGGTTTTCTTGCCATGATGGTCTATGTGTTTCTTCATGGCTTTGAAGAAAAGGTTCTTGCGACCCTGGTCTATATGCTGGCCCGCATCGTCATGGCCATCACCTCGGCCCTGCTGTTTAAAACGGCAGACCTCAACGACTGGGATGAGACCGACGCTGTTGAAGCCATGTAAGCCCTATTCGATCTCTCTTTGCGAAAGTCCTGCAGTCCTGCGAAACGCGGGGCTGCTTTTTTCTTGGCAATTTTTCAGGATGGCGCGGCACTGGGCAGCGGTCTCCACCGTAAAATAGACCAGCTTAAAGCAGTTTGCAGGAAGCCCCTTATCCGCCGTATACTGGGGAACGCAATTTAAGATCTCGCTGTACTGCCTGCTGCGGCAGAGCATGGGAAATTGCTCGCCCATGCGGTCGCTGAGCACCGGATGACCGTCGCAGCTGCCGCAGCCCTTTTCTCCCCTTGCGGGGCAGGCCCGCAGCTTCATGAGAGGCATTCTGCCGTAGACCACAGTTCCCACAGGCATGGAGGGCGATAAACGGCGCAGATTGGCATAAGAAAGCTCCATGGAAAGGACGCTGTCGGTCAGCCCCAGCGCGCGGTATTCGTCGACGGTAACGCTGTTGAGCAGATTCAGGCAAAAGCCGCCGTGGATGAAAAGACCGGCGCTGCGGGCGATCTCAACGGCTCCGATATTGTCGACATAGGCGCGGGCAAGACCGAGCCGCTTGAGATTTTTCAGGCTCTGCAGCACCTTTGCTCCCATGCCGGGCCACAGCATGGCAGGAAGCTCTGCCATCAGCTGATCGCCGTAGCGCGAGATCAGCGACGGATCCTGTTCGATGACAGACAACGGAAGGATCACTGCCTGCTCCGCGGTCAGCTCTATGCGGCCGTCTGTGCCGGTGCTATCTTCCAGCTGGGCAGCCGTTTCAAAGCGGATGCGCCAGGGATAGACGCTTTCTTGAAAACCGTCAGAGGATACGGCAAGGGCGGCGGCCTGCAGGTCTGGACCGATGCCCTCTTCGCTGACGGAACGGTCGGGGATGGCTGCACGCTGCTCGTTTAACCCGGCCAGGGCATCTCTTCGCATGGCATTCAGCTGGCTTACCGGCAGCATCAGCCCTTCGTCTGCATAAAAGCCCAGTTCCCGCAGGCGGTAAGGTGTGCCGCCGGTCTTGGAAAGGCTCTTAAAAGCGGCTTCTTCTGTCAGGGGATGACTAACGGCCTCCTGGGCCGGCGCACCCTCTGCAGAAGAGGCATGTTCTCCGTCGGTTACGGTAAGGGTCGGATTCTCACTGCGGGTCACATTGAGAAACATATCCACATCGACGCGAGGCATTTCTTTTTCGTACAGCTGCTGCAGGCTCTTGAAGACTCCGGCAGCGGCGACCACGTCGTCTTTGGTGCGGTAGCCGAACATCGCAGGGCCCCGCTTTCCGGTCAGATGGCCGTCGGTAAAGCCGCTGCGGCTGAAGACGGAGCGAAGGGTATCAAGATCGGGCGTTTCCCCTTCCAGCGCCCGGCGGCAGGCGGTGACGGCAGCTGCCACGTATTCGGCCCGCTTCATGCGGCCTTCGATCTTAAAGGAGGCAACACCGATCTCGGCCAGCTCCTTCATATGCTCCACATACGAAAGATCCTTCAGCGACAGGGCATACTCTTTTCCGTTCAGCCGCCAGTCCAGGCGGCAGGGCTGGGCGCAAAGGCCCCGGTTTCCGCTGCGGCCTCCGATCATGGCCGACATATAGCAGGCGCCGGAAACGCTCATGCAATGGGCCCCGTGAACGAAGACCTCGACAGCTTCTCCGGTGCGCTCGATCACCTGACGGATCTCTGCCAGCGAAAGCTCTCTTGCCAGCACGAATTTGGAAAAGCCCAGCTTTTTCAGTTCCCGAACCCCTTCTGCGTTGTGGCAGACTAACTGGGTCGAGGCAAAGAGGGGAAGTCCGGGCCAGCGGCTGCGGATATAGCGGGCAACAGCAAGATCCTGCACGATGATGCCGTCGGCTCCGGCCAGCGCCGCCGTGTCAACCGCCTTTTTCATATCGGAGAGCTCAGAATCCTTTACCAGAATATTGATGGTAATATAGACCTTTACGCCCCGGATATGGCAATAGGCGACGGTATCGGCAAGGCCTTCTCCCGCAAAATTTTCCGCATTGCGGCGGGCATTGAAGTTCTGCAGTCCGAAATAGACGGCATCTGCGCCGCTGCGCACCGCGGCAAGAAGCTGCTCACTTCCGCCCACAGGAGCTAAAATTTCCGGTTTATTTAAAGCATTTTTCATGATAAAATTCCTTTCGTAGACATTTTATTATACATAACTTCTCTCCCGGAAGCAAACACCCTGTTTCCGGGTCGTTTTACGAAAGGATACCACTATGGCAGATCTGAAAAAAGTCGAGCTTCTGGCACCTGCAGGTGATCTGGAAGGGATCCGCACCGCCGTCAAATACGGTGCCGATGCCATCTACTGCGGAGGGCCCTTCATGCAGCTTCGCGCCGGCAAGGTCGCCTTCAGCGAAGAAGCCCTAAAGGAGGCCGCCGATCATATCCATGCCCATGGAAAAAAGCTCTATGTGACCGTCAACTGCTTTGCCAACAACGATGAGATCCCTCTTCTCGGAGACTATGCAAAGCGCCTTCAGGAGATCGGCATCGACGCCATCATCGTCTCCGATCTGGGGGCCATCGCCGAGATCAAAGAAAAATGCCCGGAAATGGAGATCCATGTATCCACCCAGGCCAATTGCATGAATTACAAGGCAGCAGAAGTCTATTACAACATGGGTGCCAGCCGGGTGGTGCTGGCAAGAGAGCTTTCCATCGAAAAGATCGCCCATCTTCGCGCCAAAGCACCCAAAGACCTGCAGCTGGAGGCCTTTGTGCACGGCTCCATGTGCATGAGCTACTCCGGCCGCTGCCTGCTCAGTGCCTATCTGGCCGGAAAGAGCGGCAACCGGGGCGAATGCAAGCAGAGCTGCCGTTGGAATTACTATCTGATGGAAGAAAAGCGTCCCGGCGAGTATTTTCAGCTGATCGAAGACGAAAAGGGCTCCGGCATTTTAAGCTCTAAAGATCTGTGCGCCATCGATTTTCTGGACGAGCTGGCCGATGCCGGCGTGGTGTCGTTTAAGATCGAAGGCCGCATGCGCACCCCCTACTCCATCGGAACGGCTGTCAATGCCTACCGCATGCGCATGGATGGCAGCGCACCCCTGCAGCAGATCCGAAGAGAGCTGGATACCTCCAGCCACAGGCCTTTTTGCTCCGGCTTTTATTACGGCGATCCCAATGCGGTGCAGCCCGACACCGGCGACTATATCCGCGACTGGCTGTATATCGGCAATGCCGCAGGCCCGGTGGAAAACGGAAGGGTCAGGGTGCTGACCCGCAATCACTTTCAGGTCGGAGATGTGGTAGAGTATGTGACCCCCGGCCACCCCGGAAGACCCTTTACCGTCACCTCCATCCAGGCAGAAGACGGCACGCCAATGGACCGTTCCAAGACCCCCATGCAGCTGGTCACCATCAACGCACCGGACGATCTGCAGGAAGGTGACATTCTGCGCCGGCCCAACGACTGATCGAAGTCTGCCCCCTGCATCGACAGAAAAAACCCCGCCCTTCTTTTCAGAAGCGCGGGGCATTTTATTGTTTCAGATGCTGTTTTACCAGTTAAAGATGACCTCTCCGTGTTCATCCACGGTGGTGTTCTCCGGATTGTCGGGATCGGCAGGCTCGGGCAGCGAGGGCTGCAGCGGATCTGCCGGCTGCACCGGAAGCTCCGGCAGCCACGGCAGAATGGGATCCAGACCCTGGTTGGGATCCTCCGGCAGCGGATCGTCGCTGGGCGGAATCAGCTCGCCGGGATCGGGCTCGATGATCGCACCCGGATCAGTCTCCGGATCCTTGATCACATCGTTGGGGTTCCAGAGGGCTTCCGTCTTGCCGGTGGGCGAGATGGGATAGGTAGCCGGATCGGGGTTATGGTTGGGGCAGTAGAAGTCGGGGGCATCGTAGCGGGCATCGGGAAGAGCCTCTACCTTGCCGCCGGAGGTTCCGACGACAGATTCCCACGAGCAGCCGCCGGGGCGCACGACAGCGATCTTCTGAACGACGTTGTCGCAATAAGGCGTTGCCAGATAGCCGGTCTGTGCACAGACATTGACGACCACATGGGCATCATCCTCTTCGGAAGGCTCTGTGCCTGCGATAAAGAGCTCGCTGATGGTGGATGTGGTAAAGGGTCCGGGCAGCTTACCCGACTGCTTATCGACTGTCAGAGTCACAAAATCGCCCTTCATTTCGAACTTGTCGTAGCCCTCGCTGTAGAGGGCCTGCACATCCTCCATGACCATCTTCCATACCTTTACGGCAGAGCTGGAGCCCTGCTTTAAGGGAATGTTCACATCGTTGCCGATCCAGACGGCAGCCGAATATCTGGGAGTCAGACCGCAGAACCAGATATCGTACTTTTCGGAGGTGGTACCGGTCTTTCCTGCCGATTCAGAAGACTTCAGCTTTGCGTCCTTTGCAAGGCCGTTGGTAACGGTGGTGCGCAGAATATCGGTCATCAGCGACGCGGTCGCCTCATCCAGCACCTTGTTGGTGATGGGCTTCTTGTCGATGATCACATCGCCCCTGCGGTTGAGGATCTGGGTGTAGCAGCAGGGCTCGGTATAGGTGCCGTAGTTTCCGAAGGTGCCGTAGGCGCCGGTCATTTCAAGAGGAGAGATGCCCTTTGTCATGCCGCCCAACGCCATGGCAGACGCATTCACGTCGTTGACGCTGCCCGAGGTGACAAGGCTGGTAACGCCCATGTTCTTCAGCTGATTGAGGCACATATTGGGATCCAGCTGCATATACAGCTGAACGGCGCAGGCGTTGATGGACTGCTCTACGGCATGACGCAGATTGGTGACACCGGTGTAGCCGGAATACCAGTTCTTCGGCCAAAAACTGCTGCCCTGCTTGATGGGAGCATCGTCTAAGGGCATAGCCGCCGTAAAGTTGCCCAGACCGTCGACGCCGGCCTGCAGGGCCGTGGAGTAAACGGCGATGGGCTTGATGGAGGAGCCGGGCTGACGGGTAGAGGTAGCGCGGTTATACAGCAGCTTTCCTTCGATGCCGCGTCCGCCGATCATGGCGACCAGCTGGCTGGTGGTATAATCCATGATGGTCATGGCAGACTGGGGCTGCAGAATTCTTGCCGAAAGCTTAAAGAAATCGCTGCTGAAGGTGACGGTGCCATCGGTGCTCTTTGTGAAGGCATCCTTCTTGTCGGTAAAGTAGCTTGCCGCAATGATCACGTTGCCGTCGTC
>JABUTE010000259.1 GCA_021443825.1 Bacillota bacterium | reverse complement strand
TCCTGGGTGTAGTAGGTGGCAACGGCAGTGCCGTCTTCGTCGTAAACGTTGATGAAGTAGCCTTCGGCTTCGTCTACGGGCGTCCACTGTGCGCTGTAGGCACCGCCTGCATAGCTTACGCTTACGCTTTCGGGGGCATCCAGCGCTGCATAGTTATTGGTATAGGTATAGTTCGTCGCCAGGGTCTTGGTATCGGTGACAGACCATACGGAAACTTCGGTTCCGTTTTCGTCGGTGGCGGTGACCTTCTCCAGCAGCTTGGCTACCAGATAGTAGCTTCCGGTGGGAGCAACGCCGCCCTCATTGGAAACGGAAAGTCTTCCGGTGGAAGCTTCCAGAGGAATAAAGTCGGAAACGAAGATCTCTTCGCTTGCGGTTTCGGGCGCAGTCTTTTCGGTCTCTGCCAGCAGATAGCTGTTGCCGTCTTCGTTGGATTCGTCTACGGCATCGGGATCCTTTTCGCACAGGTAGACCTGTACGGCGTAATCGCGGGCGTCGTCCATATCGCTGATCTGATAGGAAACGGTACCGTCGTTTACCTCGGTGCCGTCGCCCAGCGTTGCAAAGGCGGTGAGGCCGATGGCGCTGATGTCGAAGGCAACCGTGCTGTTGCTTACGGAATAGCTCTTGCCTGCGGGCAGTGCCAGCACGGCGTAGCTGCCATCCTCGTCGCTGAAAACGGTGAAGGTATTTTCGTCAGCAGCGGTCAGATCGAACCGATCCGCGCCGCAGGTAACGGTAAACTGATCGGCAGCAAAGGAGCCTTCCTTTGATTCCATAAACAGGAAGATCTGGTTTTCGGTATTGTTGACTGCCGTATAAGCCTTTTCGCTGTCGTCCAGCTGCTCGATGGTCACACCGGTGGGCAGCGGACCGACGACGGCGAAGGTGCTCATTTCATCTTCGCCTGCGGCAGGAACAGCATACTTGGTGGAAGCCAGCATTTCAGCTGCGACCTCCGTTATCAGCAGGCCGGAGCTTTCTCCGTCGTAAACAGGTTCTACGCTGGAGAAGAGATTCTTGCCGCCGGAAGAAGAGCTGAGGGTGTAAACGGGAAGGTCGGGAGCAGAGCCCTTGCCGTAGTCGAAATCAAAATTCTTTCCGATAACGTAGTCGACGCGGACCCATCCCTTGATGCCCGCCCAAAGCTCCGCATAAGCGATGGCCGTGATGCTGCCGTAGGCTCTGGCATTCTTGACCATCTGGGAGAACAGGCTTCTGACGCTGCTTTCGTCCATGACGGTGCAATAGCTGCTGGCGCCCATGTAGAAGCTGGTCTTGGCACCTGCACTGATCCTCGACCATGGGATCTTGATGAACCAGATCGAAAGAAGTGCGCCCTTGGGAATAGCGACTTCGCCGTGAAGCTCACCGGTGATGTAGAACTCCAGCAGAACTTCCTTGCCGCGGTCGACCGTGCGAACGCCGGTAAAGGCGCCCATGGCCAGCTGACCGCCGGCACTCAGCTCGACCTTGCCCTTGATGTCGCCGCCCAGCTCCAGCCGGCCGCCCATTTCCATGCCGAGGCCGTTATAGGTGCCCCGTCCGGGAACATCGCGGTCGCCGGTGGTCAGCTTGGCGTAGATGGCTGCCTCCTGCAGGAAGTCAAGCTCCAGGATGGTGGCATCCCGCAGGGCGATATCAAAGCCCTGCAGACCGACCATAATGTCGCCCTTTCCTTCGATGCAATCGACGACGCTGGCGCTGAGGGTGCCGCGCAGGGTGAGAGGAGGTATCTGTCCGGCCTTCAGATTGATGGTGTCGGCCAGATTGTAGAAGCCCAGACCGCCGCCCTTCAGATAGGCAACGACGACGGGAGGAACGAGAGGAATTCCCGGATCGGTGTCGACAAACAGATACAGATTATCGGGAACCCACGCGCCGCGAGCCTTGGCAAAGCGCAGCTCGAACTCACCGGCGACAACAGGTGTGGTGATCTCGACATCAAATTCGAAGTGGGCGTCGTTGCCGCCGTCTTCAAAGGTATTGATATCGACAGATGCGCTGCCGCCGATCATGCCGGCGATATCGGGGATCTCGACCCTGCCGGCAGCCTCCAGACCGCCCAGACGAACGCTGGAGGAGCTGTAGTTGATCTGCAGCTGGCTTACGGAAATATCCGCAATGTCAACGATGGGGGTGCTGATGGACAGGTTGCCGCCAAAACGCAGCTTGCTGCCGCTGCGCAGCGGTGCGACCGTCTCCAGAGCAAAGCCGCAGCCGAAGATCTCGGGAACGCTGAACACAGCCTCGTTCCACTGCGGATCGATCTCAAAGGTGCCCGCCAGAGCGCTGTCTGCCATGCATTCGCCGTTTTCGTAAGAAGCGATGACATCGGCATCCTCTGAGGTGCCGCCGGGGGCATAGATGGTATATTGAGGTCCGCGCAGCTTGACGTAGTGACCGGTAACGGTAACGCCGTCGCTATCCTGCACGATCTCAAAGCTGGAGGAGGAGTTGATGGAAACGGCCTTCAGGGCGCCGTTGCTTCCGATGGAAACGATAAACTCATTTCCGTTCTTGACCGGCTCGTAGCGGGTGTCGCTGAGCTTGCGGAAACCGTAGGCGCCGGCAGAGAAGACGGCCAGCAGGCTGCCGTTCTGCGTCTTTGCAGCGCTTTCCAGCGCATCGATGCTGTTGGCTGCCGCAACGGTCTTCTTGTAGCCGTTGGACTTTCCGCTTTCGATGATGCCCACAAAGCCGGTAACATTGTTCATGCTGTCGGCACTGCCGGGCCCGTCGGGATGCTGGGGAATGATCTCGGTGGGACCGGTCTCTTCCTTTGCCTTTCCGGGCCACTTGCCCTCGCCCAGCACATAGCCGGAGGGAGCAAAGAAATAGTTGCCGAAGATATCGCCGCGGGCGGTATCTCCGTTAAAGGTGCCTTCGATATCGAGGGTGACCTCGTCGGGAACATAGATCTTGGTATTGGCGGGAATATTCCAGGTGCGGTTTGCGCCGCCGTTGACAGGAACAAAGCCCTCCGATGCCATGACGGCTGCGCCGCAGGCAGTTCCCATATGGGTGGTGGCGTTTGCGCCGCTGTTAACGTCGAATACGACCAGGGCGCAGACGTCGGGATAGGCGGCTGCAAACCGGGCTTCGTTATAGCGCTGCGCACGGGAGCCGACAGAGCCGAGCACCAGAATGCCGCCGAAGACATCCCGTCTTGTTTCTTCATTGAAATAGGCTGCGCCGGTATTGGTCGACAGGTTGATGACGCCGCCGGTGATATTCAACGCGTCGCCTGCGCCGCAAAGGGCAGGACCGCCTACGCCGCCGGCCGTCAGCTCGCCGCCGCTGATGTTGGCAGTGAATTCGTAGCCGTTAGCGGAAAGGGTCTGCAGGGCAACGGGCGCATAGGTGTCGGTATCAAAGCCGCCCAACGCAGCGACCAGTGCCGTGAGAGGATCCAGCTCTTCCGGATCTTCCGAAGCTTCTTCGGGCTCTTCAACGGTCTCTTCGTCCGGTTCTTCGGCAGGCTCTTCTTCGCCCTGCGATCCGTACAGATCGAATTGGGTGACCTGGATCGTTACCGGAACATAGCAATCGTATGTATCGGCAGCGTCGGAAAAGACATAGCCCCATTCCGCAAAAATATCGAGCAAGTCATCTGTCAGGGCTACGTGAAGCTCCGTCTGACCGCCATTGATCAGCACGTCGCTGTCGACAAAGGATATAGACAGCATGCTGTTATAGTGCGTAGAGAGTTCATATTCTCCGAACTCGCTGATCAGATCAATGGTAAGATAATTATAAAACCGCTCGATGACCTCATCTTCGGTCATATAGCTGTAGACGTCATAAACGGGCCATTCTAACGAGCCCTGAATGCCTTCAACGGCGGCAGTTTCCTTTCCTGTGATGGTCTTCTGTACGAAGACGGTGGGATCCTCCTCTACCGTTACGGTGATGGTGGCCTCACCTGCTTCCATCGGACGGAAAAAAAACTCTGCGACAGTATAATCGTCGTTATAATAGGGCTTTGGAGGATTATCGAGCCCCATAGCACCTTCCGGCTCGACCGTCAGGATCAGATTGTCGGTGATCTTCCGGTCGTTGTATTCGCCGGTAATATCGAGCACCAGCCAGGAACCTTCCTGTGTCCAGGCCGTATCACCGTTGACGTAGCCTTTGATCTCGCGCACGGTAAGGTCCAGAACGTGGTTGCCGCCCACCCGCAGGTTGGCATAGAACGCCTCGACCGCCGCATTCAGCCGCTCGGTGATGTCATCGATCTCTTCCTGGGTGGCCGTCAGGTTGTCATATACTTCCTTTGCGTCGTAATACAAATTGACGACTGCATTGGAATACTGCTGGAGGATCTCCTTTTCGCCGATCTCAAGATTCATGGTCAGCCGTCCGACGGGCATGATATCTCCGCCGTCTCCGTAATAGCCTTTAACGCTCTTGCGGATCACATCTCCGGCCTCGACGGCCTTGGCCAGCTCGCGCTTGTCGTTTTCGACGATGATGGTCTGCCTGCTGCTTTTGGTAGGATTGAGCACCGAGCGGCCGATGAATGTCGCTGTGCCGCAGCTGATACCTGTCATCGTTAAGGGATACCATATACTGGCGCCGTCTTCATAGGCGCCGTCTTCTTCCCCTTCCCCAATTTCAATGGAAACGATGCCTTCCGGCTCGACTGTCCATGTGAAGTCATCGGTATTCCAGCAGGGCCACACTCTGAGGCTGTGGTCGGTCGTATTGCCTACGAAGGTCCTGAAGGTTGCCGGGGCAACATTGCCATTATGGATGTAAACGTTCTCGATAGCCTTGTAATACTTAAGGGTCTCTCCGAAATCGTCTCTGGCATCTCGTATGTCGAGGGTTGTGCGATACACCTCGCCGGAGGAAACATACTCATCGGCATCAAACGCTGCCTTATACTGACCGTATCGTTCCTGCGCGGTTGCGATGGCAGTCTCGAAGATCTCCATCGCTTCCGGTGTGGTATATCTGGTGCCGTCGACCTCTTCCGTCGCGACGCTTTCCTTTAATGTTACAGAATAGTCGATGATCTCCTTCAGATCCTGCAGTGATTTTGCTGTAGCTGCCGGGTCGCGAACGGTCACGGGAAAGCTCTTTTCGATATCGATGCTGACAGCGCGGGCGGTGATGGTCACCTCTCCGTAGCGGATGACCCTAAACCAGTCGTCCCTCTTCTCATATTTGAGGATCGTCTCATCGGATGAGCTCCATTCCAGCCGGTCATCCGTTCCGCCCACAGCGGAAGCCTGAAAGCTTACGCCGGTATTACCATACACGTTCCGTGTTATGGGAAGGGTCTCTTCCAGAGCGATATCATTGGGATAAACGTAACCTTGCTTCAGATAGACCTTTACCGATGCTTTGGTGACTTCATCCGAAGCATAGACCGAAACGATCACATAAGGAATATCGCCGGTCCACAACTGATCGCTGGTGGGGATCTGGTTGCAGGTCAGACGGCCGTTTTCAAGGGATACAAAGGAGCGCGGCACATCAAGAAAAAGATTGTCGCTGAGCTTCCAGGTGATCTTCTGGGGGAAGGGCTCCAGCGAGTGGGATTCCGCAAGCTGCACATAATCGCCTACGCCCAGATATACTTCTCTCACCTTCGAAATATCAGAGACCTCCGGATGGCCGGAAAGCTCGGTGATGGTCAGATCGATCTGGGGAGCATCCCACACATAGACGGTGACTGCCGCCTCTACACCTGTCTCATTGCACCGGACGGTGACGGTCGCCACCTCGGCTTCGGAGCCGCTGACATGGCGGCTGCCCAGGCTCACCGCGCCGTCGTCGGACACAACGACCAGCTCCGGATCGGACGAGGTATAGGTATAGGAAAGCTCATCGGCAGAAGCACCGATGGGGAAGACCGTGGGGTTCAGATCGATCTCCGCCCCACGGGTCGATTCATAGAAATTGTAGACATACTGGTCAAGGAAGAAGCCGCGATGGCCCGGCAGAGGCTCCTCTGCGGGAACAACGGTGCGGCTTCCCACCGCGGGGTTGCCGTAGACCTTGGCAGTGCCGCCGCTCAGGTTATAGGTGGTCTGCGAGCCGGACGCAAGGCTTTGGCTTTCGTCGTAGGCGACGCCGATAGCGCTGTTGCCCAGCCCTTCTTCGCCCGCAAAGGCAGAAACGGTGCCGCCGGTCTGTTTGATCTGGGTGATGCCGCCGTTGACGCCTGCGCCCAGAGCAACGCCTCCGTTTCCTTCACCGGCGCGGATATAGGTCGTGCCGCCGGAAATATCGATCAGATTGACCGATGCATTGGCACCTGCGCCGAGAGCCGGGGCATTGATGCCGCCGGTCAGCTTATGGGTACCGTTAGAAACAGCTACGGTGCCGCCGCCGTAAGAGCCCCAGGAAGCACCTATCGCAGGGCTGAAGCTGCCGCCGGTGGCATTGATGTTGGCGCCGTCCAGCCGGATGGTGTTAAAAGCACCGTAGACCTTGGGAGCGTTGCCGATGGCTGCGGCCCGGTCGGAGCCGGTGACATTAAGGGTTCCGCTGCCGTAAACGGTCAGCGAGCTTGCGTATCTGACCAGAATGGCAGGCATACCGTACTGGGGCATTTCGCGAAGCTGCTCTGCGGTAACATCGCTTCTGCCTGCGATGGCGATCGAGCTGGCACCGGTCAGATTACAGGTGCCGTCTACCGTTACCGCCACAGAGCTGCATTCCGCAGAGATGACCGGCTGGGGAGCAAGCTCTCCGGTCGGGGCATCCAGCGATACGAACTCCGTATTGTCGATGGTCAGATTCTTGATGATCAGGCTTGCGCGGCCGCTCCGTCCTCCGACCATATGGATCGTAACGTCGGTGGCATTGCCTGATACAGTGATCGAATCCGGGGTCCTGATAAAGAGGTGCAGACCTCTTCCGGAATCATCGACCGCGGTATCCCAAGCATCGCCCTGTACGCCGCCGCTAACGGTGATCGAGCCTTTGCCGCCCGGCGGGGTAAGCCGCACCGCGTCGGATGCAGCAAACGCCTCGATCGGCACAAGCGAAAGGCACATAGCAAGAGCCAGCGTAAGAGCTAAGACTCTGCTTTTGTGCGTTCGATGCACGATGGTGTTCATTGATTTTCCTCCTGTATATTAAAAATAAACTTTATTAAAACAGCTTCAGCGTCTGGGCAGCGGTCTTGGCTTCGCTGCGGCGCTTTACGTTAAGCTTTTCGAAGATGCAATGCACCTGGGTCTTCACCGTGGGAAGCTTGGTGCCTAAGGCATCGGCGATCTGCTGGTTGCTCTTGTCGGCGCAGATCATGCGCAGCACCTGCAGTTCGGCCTGGGTAAGGGGCGTCTGAAGGCGCACCTGCGGCTCCAGAAACCGGGGAAACATGGCGGTCTGTTCTCGGGCCGCCAGAAGAGCCGCTTTGAGAAACTCCTTATCTTCGCTGAAATCGCTTTTTTCAAGCAAGGGAAGAATGGCGGCACCCAGCTCGCTGACGGTGCGGGTAAAGCCGAATTCAGCCGCCTCGCAGAGGGCCTTGTTCAGATCGCTCTGCCAGAGGTCGTTCCCCAGCCGGTAGCCGGCAATGGCCAGCAGCAGGTGGCTTTTGATGGAATCGATATGGCGGCTGCAGCGGTCAAAATAATCCAGCAGCGGAGAAAGGGACATCATGGCCTTTTCGTTTTCGCCCATGCTGAGCAGCGCCATGGCCTCGGTGATATATTCATAGCGGCGGGTGACCCACACCCGTACCGGATCTTTGGGGGCTTTTTCACGGTACCATCGGGCGACATGGTCCCGATCGTCTTTTTGCAGGGCGATGCGGCAAAGCATCGCATCCATATTGGGAAGAAAACGGGTAAGCCCCGCCTCTTCGTAGCGGGTGCGCAGATTATCGATCAGCTCCCATGCGTCTCTGGCCCTGCCGGCCGCGATCTGGGTGCGGGCAGCCAGGCCGACCACGGCGAATTCCATATCCGGGGTGCCTCTTCGCTGGATCTCCTGCAGCCGGCCCAGCAGGCGGATGATACGGGAAGAGATATCTTCTCCCTTTTCGAACCGGCTTTCGGCTACGGCGCAATCGATCAGACCGACCCCTTCTTTGCCCAAAACGCTCTCCAGCGCATGGCCGATGGTCTGGGCCAGGAGTTTATCCTGCCCCGACCAGGCGGAATAGTCTTTTCCGCCGTTCATGACGCTGGGAAGGTTGCCGGTCACCGCCATGGGATCGAATTCGATATCCTTTGCGCTTACCAGATCGAACAGTTTGGGGATCATGGGGATCAGCTCGGTTACGCTGCGCTGGGGAAGACAGATATCCAGCCATGCTACCCGGCTCCGCAGCTCACGGCTTTTTTCGGTCAGGGCCCGTTCCCGCAGCCTGCCGTACCATTTTTCGGAGGCCTCGTAATCGGTCTCCAGGCTGCACAGCATGCTCATGGCCTGCATGAGGGAAGGCGATGCCAGTATCTCCTGCTCATTAAGTGAATGATAATGCTGTGACATCTCAAGATAATGCCCCATGCCCA
>JABUTE010000108.1 GCA_021443825.1 Bacillota bacterium | reverse complement strand
GGTGCTCACGTTCATGCCCAGCTGCCTGGCCATATCGCTGAGCTTGACTGCATCGGGCTGGTCGGCGAAGGCCTCCAGCACCGTGAGAAGCTTTTCTGCCGTCTGGTTGGAGGCGGGCGTTGTAGATGTTGCTGCCATAGGTGCTCCTTGTCGGAAAAGGAAAGGGGATCGGTAACGGGAAATCTCGATTGTGATCGAAAACGATTTCATTATATGAAAAGCGATTCCGAATTTCAACAAAAATCGGTAAAAATCGGCAAAATTCCAGGCGGAATTCATTGACAAAGAAAAAGAAGATACAGTATAATGTTTTAGAATTTAAAATATCTTTTCAAATATTGAAAAACGGAGGCAATCATAATGAACAAGAATACAGACGTACTGGTAATGATCCCCGGCCCGACTCCCGTAGTCGATTCCATTCGCGCCGAGATGGCAAGACCTATTCAGGCCTTCGGTGATCCCCGCTTCGTCGCAGACTACAGAAAGCTGATCGACGACCTGGGCGTCATGATGCACTGCAACGGTCAGGCCTTCCCCCTCGCCGGCACCGGAACGCTGGCAATGGAAATGGCCATCGCCAACAACACCAAAAGGGGCGACAACGTTCTGATCGTATCCAACGGCTTCTTCGGTGACCGCTTCATCGACATCTGCGAAAGAAAGGGCCTCAACGTCGACGTGATCAGCGCCGAATGGGGCGACTTCGTAACTCCCGCACAGATCGAGGCCAAGCTGAACGAAAAGAGCTACGCTCTGATGACCGTTACCCACGTCGATACCGCAACTGCTGTCGTTGCACCCATCGCCGAGATCGGAAAGGTAGCGGCTAAGCATCCCGAGACCATCTACGTGGTCGACGGTGTTGCAGCAGAAGCTGCCGAATACACCAATATGGAAGAAATGAACATCGACGTGCTGTTCACCGCATCCCAGAAGGCCTTCGGCGTCTGCTCCGGCATGTTCATCGTATGGGCATCCCAGAGATCTCTTGAAAGAAGAAAGACCCTGGGTACCATTCCCGAATACTATGTAGACTACGAAAAGTGGCTGCCTGTCATGAACGACACCAGCAAGTACTTCGCGACTCCCGCCATCAACCTGGTATGGGCGATGAACGAATCCGTTCGGATCATCAACGAAGAAGGCTACGAAGCAAGATGCGAGCATCACAGCAAGAATGCCGCTGCCATGGCAAAGGCATTCGAAGCCATCGGCTTTAAGCTTCTGGCAAAGGAAGGCTGCAGAGCCAACACCCTGTCGGTTCTCATCTATCCCGAAGGCGTAAACGATGCGCAGTTCCGCGCCGCCATGCTGGAAAACGGCGTCGTCTGCGCAGGCGCGCTGGCTCAGTATGCCGGCAAGGCCTTCCGCCTGGGCCACATGGGCAACACCACGAAGAACGAGATGATCGTTGCCCTGTCTGCCATGGAGCGGTCTCTGGCTGCCTGCGGCGTTCCCGTTGAGATGGGCAAGGCCGTCGGAACCTATCTGGCTGAGATGGCAAAGTAATTTCCGTATATCAAAGCTCCTTTATTCATAAAAAGAGTGCAGATCACGAGTCTGCACTCTTTTTATATGCGATGGAAATTGCTATTGAATATCGGAAAGTATATAATATAGTATCTATGTCTATGCTTAAGTGAAACAGGAGCAATATTCTCATGGCAAATTCGAAATTTCAGATAAATGCGGAAGATATCAACAAGGAAGGTCTTTCCAGCAAGGCGTTGGACCAGCGGGATGCCGGCATCGCAAAGCGAAAGGATCCGAAAAAGGCAGAGCCTCAGGCAACGAAAGAGCCAAAAGCTCCTAAGGAGCGGGATCCCCGCCTGGAAAAGCTGGCAGAAATGGGCATTCGCACCGTGCGGCTGCTGCCCATCGTGCTCTTCGGCTTTGGATCCATTCTGCTGGTAAGGCGCATCGATCTGACCCGCCCCATGGAACAGCTTTTCTGGAGCCCCTTAGGCGACGATTCCCTGCAGACCGATTTCTTCAACTACTATAAGATGCTGACGGTTCTTTTTTCTGCCCTGCTGGCGATGCTGGCGGCCTTCTTTACGGCGCCTCCCGTGGGGGAGCTGCGCAGGAGAAAGGCCTCGAAAACGGGAAAGGCTGCGGCAAGCCTTTGCGCCGTCTACGCGCTGACGGCAGCCGCATCGTATCTTGCCTGCGACTATAAGGCATTTGCCCTGACCGGAGCCCTCGACCGCTTTGAGGGCCTGCTTCCCACCCTGGCCTATCTTTTCATGCTGCTGTATATCATGACCGTGGTAAAAAGCGAAAAGGATCTGAAGTTCCTGCTTTGGCCCTTTACCTGCGTCATGGGTATTCTGGGCGTGCTGGGCGTGGGTCAGGCTATCGGAAAGGACTTTTTCCGGACCACCCTGGGGCAGCAGCTCATCACCCCTCTGGTAAAATACAGCGACGGCACCACCTCCTGGATCGCCATCGCCACCAACGCCATTCGCGGCGTTACCACCTACGATTTCAAGTTCGGCGAGGGCATGGTCTACCAGACGGTCTATAACCCCAACTACGTGCCCTTCTACCTCTGCCTGGTGCTGCCCGTGCTGGCCATGCTCGCTCTGCTTTTGTGGGATCCCGATCGCGAGGGCGGCAAAAAAAGCCTGCGGCTTCTGGGCGGAGCAGCCCTTCTTGCGGTCTACGGCATGGCTCTTTGGAGCTTTTTCTGCGCCAATTCCGCCTCCGGCTACGTAGGCCTTGCGGTCATGTTCGTTCTGGCGCTGGTGCTGCTGCGCAACCATCTGATCCGCCTGCTTAAGCCGCTGGCTGTGTTCGTTCTGGTAACGGCTGTCGTCATGGGCGCCGTCAGCGACCGGTGGCTTCCCGAGGTCAAAAAAGCGGCAGGCCTTGCAGCGCAGGCTTTAGCGACTCCCGCCTACGCGGAAGAGGGCCCTGCCACTGTCTCCTTCGAGTTTGAAAAGGCTCCTGCCTCCCGTCGGGCTTCCATCGATAAGCTGGTAACGGGCAAGAACTACGTGACCATGACGGTCAACGGCAACGACTTTATGCTGATCATCGACGATGCCATGATCTGCGCCGACGGCGATCAGTTCATGCTGCCCATGCTGCCCATCGACGACGGCTCCAACATGTATTACATCTGCGACAGCCGGTTCCACGACTACATCAAGGTGGGCTATGTCTTCCTGGAGAAGGATCCCTGCCTGATCATCGCCACCTACGACTATCAGTGGAAATTCCACCTGACCGACGAAGGCTTCAAGTTCGTCACCCCGGGTTCCTCCGAAACGCAGCTGAAAGAGACCGCTATCGGTGAGATCCCCTCGGTCGGCTTTGAAAATAACCCGAAATGGGGCTCCAACCGCGGCCTGCTCTGGTCGAGGACCCTTCCTCTGCTGAAGAGCCGCCTGCTCATCGGCGAGGGCCCCGACTGCTTCGTGTTCGCCTATCCCCAGGAGGATTACGCAGCTAAGTATACCGTTCAGAGGAACCCTGCCATCATCAACAACAAGCCTCATAACATGTATCTGCAAAGAGCCGTTGAAACAGGCTTCGTATCGATGTTGGCCTACATTGGGCTGATCGTTCTCTTTCTGCTGGACAGCTTTAAAAACAGCTGCCGCCTGAAGGGCCATGCAAGGCTGGCTGAATATCTGGGCACCGGAATCTGCATGGGCGTTGCTGCCTTTGCCGCCACCGGCATGCTCAACGATACCACCATCTGCACAGGCCCCATGTTCTATACCCTGATGGGAGTCGGCTTTGCCTGCAACCGCATGGCAGAAAAAGAAGCTGCAAAGGCGCAGCCGGCAGTAGAAGCGGCCGAAACGGCTTCTGAGGTTGCCTAAGATGAGCAGAAGACCCCGGTTGACCACGGCGCAGCTGGCCGTATTCATGGCCGTGCTGACCCTGTTTTCAAAAGTGCTTTCGTTCGTGCGCGAAATGGTGCTGGCCAATTACTTCGGTGCCGGCATCATCACCGATGCCTATGTCATGGCCCAGTCCATTCCCAACAGCCTGCTGGCTGCCGTCATCAGCGCCGTCGGCATTTCGTACATGCCCAATTTCTCCAAAAAACTGGAGCTGGAGGGGGAAGAATCGGCCAATCTCTTTACCAGCCAGCTGGTCAACCTGCAGCTTCTCATCATTGCGGCGGTGGTTGCCGCCGGCTCGGTCTTTGCAGGGCCTCTGGTGAACCTGTTCGCCCCCGGCTTCAGCGAAGAAGCCGCAGCTCTTACCGCATGGTATCTGCGGCCGGCCTTCTGCGTGCTCTTTTTCACCATGCTGGCCTATATCTTCGGGGCCTGGCTCAATTACAAGGGCATCTTTCTTCCTCAGATGGTCTTCGGCATTCTGCAGAACGTGGTCCTGATCATCATCGTGGCGGTCAGCGCTTCGGTAGACTATCACCTGCTGATCCTGGGCCCGCTCTTCGGCTACGGAGTCTACGGCGTTTTGCATGTGCTCTGGGCTCGCAAAAACGGCTTTCGCTACACCCCGAACTTTTCGCTGAATGAGGCGGTCTCTGATGTGCTGCGCCTGGCGATCCCCGTTTTTTTAGGCGGCTATGTAAACCAGATCAATTTAGCCATCGATAAAATGCTGGCCTCCGGTCTTACCACCGGCTGCGTATCGGCGCTCAACTACGCCAACCAGATCATCAACTCCATCTCGGCTCTTACGGTGACCATCTTCGTTACCATTCTGTATCCCCGGCTGAACAAGGCCTTCGTGCAGGGTGAATACGAGCGCATGAGCAGTCTTTCGGAGCGGGGCATCCGCCTGATCTGCGTGCTTTCGGTGCCCTTTTCCATGGGGCTCATCTGCTATGCCTCCGATGTGATCCGGGTCATCTTCGAGAGGGGCGCCTTCGATCCGCAGGCGACGGTGCTGACCGCATCGGCTTTAAGCTTCTATTCGGTGGGGCTGGCCTTTCTTTCGGTCAATACCCTGATCACCAAGATCTATTATTCCATGCACGATACGAAAACGGCGGTGCGGTGCTCTGCTGTCAGCGTGCTGCTCAACATCGTTTTGAACCTGGTGCTGGTAAGATATATGGCCCATGCCGGCCTGGCGCTTGCCACCAGCATCTCTCATATGGCAAATACGGTGCTGCTGGTCTATACCTTCCGCCGCCGCTACCCGCAGATCCGCCTGATGGCGGCGCCGCAGGCACTGCTGAAGCTGCTGGCCATCTCGGCCGTGTCGGTCGCCGGTTCCCGCCTGCTGTACGGCGTTATGGGAGCAGGCCTGCTCAACCTGATGCTCTGCGCCGGGCTTGCCGTTCTGGTCTATCTGGCGCTGCTGTGGCTTCTTCGTTTTGACGAGATCAGGCTGCTTCGCGACCTGATCGCCCGCAGAAGGGCAAAATAGACGCGTCAAGATTTAAATTTCATGGGGTTTCCATGGAAAATACACAGGATCATACTGACAAGGGGAAAACAAAAAGGGTATAATGACTCTGTGTGAATATGTCATTTGGCGTACATATACATTTTGTATTTTAGAGATATAAGGATCAGAGAAAATTTATGAAACATTCCGATAACAGGGCGTCCGGATTCGTCATCTATCTGAGCGCCATCGTTGCCTTTGCGCTGATGTTCGTCTTCAGCACGGCGGCGCTTACCCTCTACCGCATGGGAACCACCGAAGAAGAGATCATCGTCACCGGCGAAGACGGCGAGGTCATCAAGCAGACCACCAGCAGCCCCTTTACCATCTTTCATACCACTGAGACCGACGAGCGTCTTTCCCGCGATATGACCCCTATCGTCGTCGATGAGAGCAGTCCCTTCTACGAAGCGTTCAAGACCCAGGACCGGGTCAACGTGCTGCTGATGGGTCTGGCCGACGGCAACACCGATACCATCATGCTGGCCAGCTACGATATGGAGAACCAGAAGGTCTCCATCATCTCCGTTCCCCGCGACAGCTTCGTCGAGGTCGAAAGCTATAAGAGCTATGCCGAGAATAAGATCAACGCCCAGTACCGCAAAAACGGCGTGGTGGGCACGGCAACGGCGGTGTCGCAGCTGCTCTACGGCATGCCCATTCACTATTATGTGATCGTCGGCTACGAAGACGTGCGGGCCATCATGGACATCATCGGCGGCGTCGAGGTCGAGATCCCCTTCCATATGAAGTACGACGACACCACCCCCGGAAAAGAGCTGCACATCGATATCCCAAAGGGCTTGCAGACCATCGATTCCAGCAACGTGGTTGAATTTTTACGCTTCCGCCATACCAACCCCTGGTGGGCCGAAAAGGGCTATAAGAGCTATACCACCGGCGACATCGGAAGAACAGCGGTGCAAAGAGAATTCGTGCAGAAGGTGCTCAGCGAGTGCTTAAAGAAGAACAACCTGCTGGATGTGGTCAAATTCTCTCTTGAAAATGTGGAATCCGACCTGACCCTGACCACTGCCATCAAGGTGGCGAAGAAGGCTGCCTCCGGTCTTTCCGCAGAGAACATCGAGATGTATTCCATGCCCGGCCATGATACCATGCTCCACAATCTGTCGTTTTGGATCAACGACGAGGAGCAGGTCTACACCATGCTGGAGCAGATCTACGGCCTGGCAGAGCCCGAGGAGGGCAGCACCGAAGAGGGCCAGCCCGAGAAGGAGGGCCAGTAGCATGCGGCTTTTGCGAAAAACGGCTGCCGTGATCGCTGCCGGCGCGCTGTTTACCGGCACTGCCTTTGCCGACGCGGGCTTTACCGATATTCGGGAGGGCTACTGGGCGATCCCCTATATTCAACTGGCAAAAGACAGCAGCCTGATCGAGGGCTACGTCAGCGACGACGGAACGGCCCAGTTCCGCCCCGAAAATTATGTGACCAAGCAGGAATGCCTGGTGATGCTCTATAATACCCTGAAGCTGGCAGACTGCCTCGAAACGGAGGAGGATCTTTCTCCCGACTGCGGGGAGTTCTACGATTCCTTTCAGCCGCCGGAAAGCGGCGGACCTCAGGGTATTCCCCTCTGGGCCAGACCGTATGTATCGTATGCGCTGGCATACGGAATCTGCGATCCGGAGGATTTTTCCACCGAAGTTGATTCTACCGGGCGCAGCGGCGGCTATGCCTATGCAAGCCGCCAGCTGATCGCCAAATGGACATCCAAAGCTCTGGGCTGCGAAGAGGCAGCTGTGATGAGCCGTGTTTATCAGGATGCCGATTCCATCGATCCGTCTCTTCTCGTCTATGTGGATGCCCTTTACCGCCACGGGATCATGCAGGGCAATGCCGGAAGCTTTTATCCCGAAAACGGGGTCAAGCGCTCTGAAATGGCGGCCATCTGCACCCGTCTTCTTGGAGTAAGGGCCGATGAAGCCGCCGGAACCGTTACCGACTACGGAATGCTGGATGAAGACGGTAGCCTGAAAGAGGGCAGCGTGCTGTACGATGCACAGGATTATCTGCAAAGCCTTTCCTTAAGCAGCCGGCTGATCCATCATCACGGCGTTCTTGCGGCAGCCGAAGCCGCAGAACTCACCCTTCAGGAAAAGGATGCTTCTGTTTCTTTTCATATTGCGCCCGACACCTGCTTCGTGATCGACGGCGAGGGCACCGGACTTTCGTCGCTGCAGGCTCTGATCGGCAGCGAGATCGATCTTTCCTGGCTTTTGGGCGGCGAGCCCTCTGTCGTGATCCAGACCATGCCTCTGGCCCAGAGCGGCTACATTCGCGGGGTGGAGGAGCTGGATTCCTTTACTCTGCTGACCCTGTCGCTGGACGACGGAACCAGGGTCAATTACTGTATGAACGATGCTTCCAGAACGGAAGGAAAAATAGTAAAAAACCGCAGCTGCCGTTTTATCGCAGACGGTATGATGATCGTTGAAATGAGGTAAATTATGGATTTCGAGCTTCTTCGCGACAAAAAAGTTGCAGAACTACGCGAGATCGGCAAGGCCCTTCACATCGAAGGTGCCGAGACCATGAAGAAAAAAGACCTGCTTGACATTCTCTGGCAGATGTCCGCCGAAGCAGAAAAGCAGAAGGCTGCCCCTGCAGAAGATGTCTCGCCGCAGCAGGCTTCCCCTGCAGAAGACTCCGCAGAGGAAGCGGTCCCCAAGGTCGTCCGTCGCGGCAGGCCCAAAAAGCCGGTTCCCGTGCGTCCGGTCATCACCATCGAAATGACCGGCATGGACGATGACGACGAAGACGAAGCCCCTGCGCCTGCTCCGGCAAAAGAGAAGGCGTCCGCTGCAAAGGCTGAGCCGAAGACCGAGTCTTCAGAAGAAGCTGCGAAGGAACCCAAAGCCCCTGCTGCACCTGCTGCGGCTCCCGGAGCCGCCCTGCATAAGCAGGCAGTGCCGCAGGAAAGCGCCGCCGCAGAGCCCACTGAAAAACATGGGGAAAAGCCAGCCGAAGAGACCGCAGAAGCCCCTGCCAGACCAGAGGGCGGCGAGGCCCGATCCGTCCGCAAGCCCGAGCCCTTAAAGGACGGCCGCTACGAGACCAGCGGCATTCTTGAGATCGTCGATGCCGGCTTCGGTTTTCTTCGCTTTGATAACTTTCTGACCTCCGATCAGGATGTCTTCGTTTCGCCCATTCAGATCCGCCGCTTTAATCTGAAGACCGGCGA
>JABUTE010000305.1 GCA_021443825.1 Bacillota bacterium | reverse complement strand
AAGCAAGAACGGAGCTGATGGAGCTCACGGCGAAGCGAACGCGGCTTTGCGCAGGCCTCTGGGCCGGCAGACCGTTATTGCTGTATTTTCGGGCGCGGTACCCCGGCAGGTGTGCGCTCCGAAAAGCCGAAAAGAGCCTTTTCTTCGGCATCACCTGCCGATCTACGCCCCGCATGTTAATGGGATTCGATTGCCAACTTTTCTGCGATGTGGTACTCTTTGAAAAGGACGCTGCGGCAGATTCGAAAAGGGAGGTGCTTTCAGATGACAAATAATACGGGCAAAGCCATATTCCATCTGCCGGGCCTGTTCGAATTCTATGAGCTCTACCGCAGATTCCTTCCCCTGTACCGTGATCACCCGGAATATTTTTATGACTGGTGCGCCATCGGCTCCGTCTACGGTGCCCCTGCAGGCTGCATCTGGGGCGGCGGCCGGGCAGGCTACGGAGAAGCGGACAGCGCAAAGGTCTTTGCCCTGATGGATGAATATGAGATCTCCTGCCGCCTGACCTTCAGCAACTCCCTTCTTAAAGACGAGCATCTGCGCGACGGAAAATGCAACCGCCTCTGCCGCAGGCTGCAGGAATGCCGCACACACGGCGGCATCATCCTTCATTCCGATCTGCTGCTCACCTATCTGCAGACAGCCTATCCGAAGCTCTATTTTGTCTCCTCCACCACCAAGGTGCTGACCGAATTCCGGCAGCTGGAAGAAGAATGCGCCCGCAGGGAATTTCGCTATGTGGTTCCCGATTTTCGTCTTAACCGGGAATTTGAAAAGCTGCAGGCCATGCCGCAGCCGCAAAAGGATAAGCTGGAGTTTCTGGTCAACGAGTGCTGCTGGTTCGGCTGCAGCGACCGAAAGGCCTGCTACGAAAACGTGAGCCGCATATGCTTGGGAGAAGCCTGCCCCGACCACATCTGCCGTGCCCCCGGAGCAGAAGAGGGCTACCGGTTTTCCAAAGCCATGGAAAATCCCGGTTTTATCAGCAGCGCCGACATCCGGGATATCTATCTTCCCATGGGCTTTACCAACTTCAAGATCGAGGGAAGAAGCCTG
Source organism: Bacillota bacterium (assembly GCA_021443825.1). Classification (GTDB taxonomy): domain Bacteria; phylum Bacillota; class Clostridia; order Peptostreptococcales; family Anaerovoracaceae; genus RGIG2707. The sequence continues at coordinate 7,569 of JABUTE010000305.1, read as the reverse complement.
GGAAGCGCTTTGGTGCTGGAATTTCTTCTCTATTATCTGGTAAGACCCGAATATCAGATCCATGTGCGCGAGGCCGTCTATCTGGACAATACCCTTGACCTGTTCTGACCGTAAACCGGCCGCCGGGCAGCTAAAATTCCGTTCGCAAGACCTGCGCCATCGATTATAATAAAGACGGCGGCACGCGGCTTTGCGCAAGGAAAAGCAGGCAGGTCAGCGCCGGCGCGGTCCTGAACCATATCGCAACAGAAGCCATAGAAAGGAACGATTCCGATGAACGGTGAGCCGTTGACAAAAAAAGATATGTTTTTCTACTCCGTAGGCGGCATCGCCCAGGCCGGGTCTTCGTGTCTGGTCAGCAGCTTTCTGCTCTTTTTCTTTACCAGCATCGCAGGCATTCGCCCCGCTGCCGCGGGAACCATCGTCGGCGTCGGCACCATTATCAGCGCTGCCTGGAATCCGGTGGTGGGCTTTCTTTCCGATCATGCGGTAACCGCAAAAGGACGTCGCCGGCTCTTTCTTCTGCTGGCCATGCTGCCCCTTGCGGTTTCGACGGTGCTGTGCTTTACCGTCGTGCAGGGCTCCGATGGCTTCCGTATCCTCTATTACAGCCTGCTGGTAGTCATCTGTAAGGCCTCGGAGGCGACCTATTACAGCCCCTGGCTGGCCCTGGGCTCCACCTATACCAGCGATTACGATCAGCGGCTTGAGCTGCGCCAGATCACCTATGTGGTGACCCAGTTCGGCTGCGTGGCCGGCTCGTCTCTTCCGCTGGTGGCAGTGGATCGGATGCAGAAGGCCCTGGGGCTTACCGAAGCGAGGGCATGGCAGCTGATGGCACTGGCTATCTCGGCCGCCGGACTTGTATGCATCCTGATCACCTACTTCAATGCGAAGGATCGGGATCCCTCCACGGCAGACCTGCCCAAAACACCCTTCCGATTGAAGGCGATGCTTTCCGACTACATCGATATCTTAAAGCTGAAGCCCATGCGCCACGCCCTTTTGGCAAGCTTTTTCTTTGTGGTGGTGCAGGGCATCTTCGGAGCCGCCCGCGTTTATTATCTCAACTACAACCTGATGCTTTCTTCGGCTGGCTGCAGCTTCGTGATCCTGATGGCCACGGTGTTCAGCATCGAAGCCAGCGTTCCCGTTACCGCGCTGAGCAAGAAGGGCGATAAAAAAAATGTCATTGCCGGCTTTATGGCGGTCAACGCCGTCGGCTTTTTCATCCTCATGTTTTTGAAGGATTCCATCGCTTCCGCGCTGGTGATCACCTTTCTGTTTGCCCACGGCTCCACCACCTTCTGGCAGCTTTTTGCCGCCATCAACTACGACATCTGCGAATACGACGAATACCGGAACGGCGTAAGGCGCGACGGGGTGGTATCCTCCTTCAGCAACCTGTTCAATACGGTGTGCGCCGGCCTGGCGTCGCTGCTGTTGGGCTGGATCCTGCAGCTTTCCGGCTTTGTGGAAGGGCAGCAGGTCCAAAGCGCCTCAGCCCAGATGGGTATCAAGGCCTCCATGCTGCTGCTTCCTGCGGGGATGCTGCTGATCAGCGCCTTTCTCTATTACCGCTTTCCTTTGGACCGGAAAACGGTGGAGCATATCGTGGCAGAGCTGAAGCAGAAGGACTCGTAACAGGGAAACGGCCCGGACGAGACTGCTTTTGACGAAAAGAAAGACCGGCATCCTGACGGGATACCGGTCTTTTTGTTCTCATGGCACGCTATTCTGTTTTTTCCACCAGATAGCCTTTTTCCTTCAATGCCGCCTCCACCTCGTCCAGGGTGACCTCATCGCCGGCACAGACCCGGTGATAATGATAGCCGGAGGTAGTATTTTTCAGCGGCGTGGAGGAGCTCTCCTTCAGCTTTTGCAGAAAGCCTCGGATATCCTTTCGGGAGGCGATCCTCAGGGGCGCTTCGATATGGCCGTAGACCCGGTGATTGACCATCACATTGTCGACGCGGGCTCCCAGATCGACGATGGTGCACAGCTCGTCCTCCATCTGCGCATCGGTATGGGATACCTTGATCAGGCGGCTTGCAGCCTCCTCTGTGAGAAGCAGATAGCCCCGGTTGGTGGAAAGGATGTCATAACCGCTGCTGCGCAGCAGGGCAATGTCCTGCACGATGACCTGGCGGCTGACCGAAAGCTCTGCGGCCAGCTGCTTTGCGGGAAGAGGCCGGGTGCTGTTTTCGATCATCTGCAGGATCTGCTCTCTTCGCTGGGTTCCTGTCATGGAGTTCCTCCTTTTCTTCGGAAAATGCGGATCGCTACAGGTCCAGCTTAAGATCGTTTTCCTTGATCCAGCCGATCTTGCGAAGACCTTCACAGAAGAGCCAGGAAAGCAGGCCGGGCAGAACGAAGCAGATGAGGATCATCGCCAGCCAGTCCATGCCGGTGATGGCTGTTTTGGTGCCGTCTGCGATGTCATTGAGCCAGCCGGTATAGACGCCGATCTGACCGACGAAGCCGCAGGTGCCCATGCCGGAGGATACGGCAGCTCCGTCCATTCGGAAGCGAAAGACGCAGGTGGCAATGGGTCCGGTGATGGCAGAGGTCAGAATGGGCGGGATCCAGATCTTCGGATTGCGAACGATGTTGCCCATCTGCAGCATGGAGGTGCCAAGGCCCTGCGCCGTTAATCCGCCGATCCTGTTTTCTTTAAAGCTCATAACGGCAAAGCCGACCATCTGGGCGCAGCAGCCGGCAACGGCGGCGCCGCCTGCAAGGCCGGTCAGTCCCAAGGCATGGCAGATGGCGGCGCTGGAAATGGGCAGGGTGAGGGCGATGCCCACCAGCACGGATACCAGGATGCCCATAAAGAAGGGCTGCAGCTCGGTAGCCCACATGATGGCATCGCCGACAGCTCTTGCCGCGGCGCCGATGGCAGGGGCAAACCACATGCTGAGAAGAACGCCCACGCAGGCCGTTACGGCAGGTGTCACCAGAATGTCGATCTTTGTTTCTTTTGAAACCAGCTTGCCGCATTCCGCCGCGAAGATGGAAATGATGAGAACGGCCAGCGGTCCGCCGGCGCCGCCCAGCTCATTGGCTGCCATGCCGACAGCCGCCAGAGTAAACAGCACCAGGGAGGGGGCCTGCAGGGCATAGCCGATGGAGATGGCCATGGCAGCGCCCGTAGCGCCCTTTGCATAGCCGCCGATGGTGACCAGGGCTTCGATGCCCAGCTGCTGCCCGAGGGTGGCCAGAATGGTTCCGATCAGCAGCGAGGCAAACAGCCCCTGGGCCATGGCGCTCAGGGCATCGATGCCGTAGCGCTTTGCAGAGAATACAATGTTTTTCTTTTGTAAGAATTCTTTCATCGGGAGTGTTTCCTTTCCGGCTGCGGAGCGGCCCGCGCCGCTGATGCTTATGGTTAAGATCTGATTTACTGTATAGTTATGTGTCTTGTCACATGAAAGATAGCACTGTCAACCGGACAAGTCAATACAGGAGCTCCAAAAAACAATAGGAATTTGCTCCGTTTCAAGTTATAATTTTCTGTACCGATTCTTACCCTTCAGGAGGACATACCATTGATCAGACAGATCATACATATCGACGAAGATAAGTGCAACGGCTGCGGTCTTTGCGCTTCGGCCTGCCACGAGGGTGCCATCGGCATCGTAGACGGAAAGGCGAAGCTGCTGCGGGATGATTACTGCGACGGAATGGGCGACTGCCTTCCCGCTTGCCCGACCGGTGCCATTACCTTTGAAAACAGAGAAGCGGCTGCCTACGATGAGGCGGCTGTTGCGCAGAAGAAAAAGGATCAGCCTATTCTTGAAAAATTCAGTCAGCGGGGCTGCCCCGGCTCTGCGCCCGCAGTCATAGCGGCTGCACAGGCTGCACCTGCCGCAGTGCTTACGCCATCGATGCCTGCCTCTGCCCTTTCCCGGCTGACCAACTGGCCTGTCCAGATCCGGCTGTCGCCGGTTCATGCCCCGTATTATCAGGGGGCAAAGCTGCTGATCGCAGCCGACTGCACCGCATTTGCATGCGGAAGCTTTCATGAGGACTTTCTGAAGGGAAAGGTCTGCCTGGTGGGCTGCCCGAAGCTGGACAGCATCGATTACAGCGAAAAGCTGACGGAGATCATCCGAAACAACGACATTAAAAATGTTACGGTCGTGCGCATGCAGGTGCCCTGCTGCGGCGGGCTTGAGCTGGCCGTAAAAAAAGCGCTGCAGACCAGCGGAAAATTTCTTCCCTGGCAGGTGGTGACCATCGCTTCTGACGGAAGGATCCTGGACTGATATGGATAAACAGCAATTAAGAGATATTCTGCTGGGAGCTTTGATCGGGCTTGCCCGTGCATCGGAAGGGCAGCCTTCTCTGCCATCCTCTGTGGCAGATGCCTGCATCCGGGGCCTTACAGCCTGCGGTAACATAGAGAACGTATCGGAGCTGCAGCTGAAAAGCCTGATCTCCCAGGTGCGGGGGCAAAAGCATCTGCTGGCGCCCGATTGCAGCACCTGTGCCGCGCCCTGCGGCCGAACGGCAGACTATGACATGAAGCAGCTGGCCGGTCTGAGCGAACCGGTCCGGGCTGCGAAGACCGCCCTTCTGCAGGCGGTGATGAAGGCTGCTCAAAGCAAAGCGCCATCTTCGCCGGCACTGGATGTCTATCTGCTGGAAGGCCTGTTTAAGGTCGGCTACTACACCGAAGATGCAGCCTGGCTCAAGGCCTGCGCCGATAAGGCAGAGCAGTTTCTGCCGTCACTTAAATAGAAGAGGGTACGGTCATGTGGCAGAAGATCAAGGACTCCCCCTATCCGGTGGTGCTGTACGGCACCGGAAATGCGGCAGACCGCATCATCGACCAGTTAGAGCAGCGAGGCATTCCCATCGCCGGCATCTTTGCCAGCGACGGCTTCGTGCGAGACCGCACCTTTCACGGCATCCCGGTCATTTCCTATGACGAGGCAAAAGCGCGCTTTGCAAAGATGACCGTGGTGCTCTGTTTCGGAAGCCATCTTCCGCAGGTGATCGACCGGTTCGCAGCGATCGACCGGGAGCAGGAGCTTTATGCGCCGGATCTTCCGGTGACAGGAGAGGGGCTGTTTACCGAAGCCTATGCCCAAAGCTGCCGGGCGAAAATGGAGAAGGTGCGAAGCCTGCTTGCGGATGAAAAAAGCCGGCAGGTCTGGGATGATATTATGGAGTACCGGCTGACCGGAAGGCTTGCGCCGCTGCTGCGCTGCGCCACCCCCGATGAGGAAAACTGGAAGCTGGTGTGCATCGGGCCGGATGAGACCTATCTGGATCTGGGAGCCTACACCGGCGACACGGTGCAGCTGTTCTGCTCCTTTACCGATTCCTGGCAGCAGATCGTCGCCGTTGAGCCCGAAAGCCGTAACTTTCGCAAGCTCTGCCGGTCGGCAGAGACCCTTTCCGACTGCACCTGTCTGCAGCTGGCCGTCAGTGACGGTCCCGGCCGGCTGCCGTTTTCCAAAGGCCTGGGGCGGGGCGGCGCCGGGGGTAAAGGAAAGATCACTCTGGTGGAGGCGGATTCCATCGACAATATCGTAAAGAACGATTGCCGAAAGCCGCCGACCCTGATCAAATTCGATCTGGAAGGGGAAGAGGGCCGCGTCCTCCGCGGCGGGGCGCAGGTGCTTCGGCAATACCGCCCGAAGCTGATCCTGGCGGCCTATCACCGCATCGACGATCTGTGGGAGCTGCCTTTGCAGGTGCTGGCCATCAATCCGTCGTACCGGGTCTATCTGCGGCGAAGCCCCTGTGTTCCCTGCTGGGAATCCAATTTTTACATGGTATAGAAACGAGGAACCACGATGATAAAAGCGATCCTTTGGGATGTAGACGGCACGCTGCTGAATTTTCTGAAGGCAGAGGAGGCCGGCATGCGCAGCTGTTTTGAGACCTTCGGGCTGGGTGAGATCACCGACGATATGATGCAGGAGTATTCGCAGATCAATGTGAAATACTGGCAGCTGCTGGAGCGGGGCGAGCTGACCAAGCCCCAGATCCTGGTGGGCAGGTTTGAGGAGTTTTTCGGCCTGCACGGCCTTGACACTTCGGTGGCGCCGGCCTTCAACGAGGAATATCAGCTGCGTCTGGGCGATACAATCTGCTTCGAAGACCATGCGCAGCAGGTGCTGAAGCAGCTGCAGGGAACCGTTCTGCAATGCGCCGTGACCAACGGCACCCTTGTGGCCCAGCAGCGCAAGCTGTCGCGCTCGGGACTGGATCAGGTCTTCGATCAGATCTTCATCTCCGAGGTGCTGGGGGTGGAGAAGCCCGGGATCGGCTTTTTCGAAAAGGTGTTTGAAGCTCTGCCCGGCATCGAGCCTTCGCAGATGCTCATCGTGGGAGACTCCCTGACAAGCGACATCAAGGGCGGCCTTACCTGCGGCATCCATACCTGCTGGTACAACCCGCACAAAAAGCCCAACGCGAAGGGCATTGCGCCGGAATTTGAGATCCAAAGCCTGCAGCAGGTGCCCGGGCTTATCGAAAAACTGTAAAAATATTGCAGTTTCCCGTAGCGGTATTATTGTAAACTATTTATAAACTGTTGAAATTTAAGGTATTTCTTCGATACAGCAGAAAGAGAGTAGAGCCATGATCTTTATTATGCGCCACGGGCAGACCGATTGGAACGCAGCCCGCAGAATGCAGGGAAAAAGCGATATTCCCCTCAACGAGGCCGGCCGTCAGATGGCCGCCGCCAGCCGGGAGGCCATCGCCCGGATCCCCTTCGATATCTGCTATTGCTCTCCCTTAAGCCGCGCAAAGGAAACGGCGCAGCTGGCGCTTGCGGGCAGCGGCATCTCCATTCTGGAGGATGCCCGCCTGATGGAGATCGGCTTCGGCAGCTGGGAGGGTCATATCAAAAAAGAGGGCGAGATAACCCCCATCGACGGGCTTTTCGAGCATCCGGAAAGCTATATTCCCCCCGAGGGGGCCGAATCTTTGCAGCAGCTGTGGGATCGGACAGGAGCCTTTTTTCAGGAGATCGCGCTGCCCTTGCATGAGCAGGGCAAAAATGTGCTGATCGTGGCTCACGGCGGCACCAACTGCTGCCTGCTGGCACGGGTGCGCCAGACGCCGGTGGAGGATTACTGGAAGGCGCTTCCCAAAAATTGCGAGATCATTCAGCTTCTGTAGCGAAATAAGAGGTATTCTATGCAGATCAAACGGGTCGGACTGGTTGGCGCCGGTGCCATCGGTGCCTATTTTATCTATTACATGCAAAAAGCTCTGGGCGATGATTTTCTGGTGCTCGCCGAGGGCGACCGCCTTGCGCGCCTGCAAAGCCGCGGCATCGTGATCAACGGGGTGCAGACCCCGGTCCATGCCGTCTCCTTTGCCGATGCCGGAACGGTCGACCTGCTGATCATCGCCACCAAATACGGCGCCTTAAAGCAGGCGGCGCAGCAGAGCCGGGCGGTCTGCGGTGAACATACCGTCGTTCTGTCGGTATTAAACGGCATCGACAGCGAGGCTATCTGCGGCGATATTTTGGGCGAAGGGCACATGCTTCCTTCCTTTATGCTGCTCATGGCCTCCCGCTTGGCCACCCTGCAGTAAAAG
>JABUTE010000260.1 GCA_021443825.1 Bacillota bacterium | reverse complement strand
GATGGGAATGCGCATATCGGCAGCGCCCATCTGACCGATAATAGATCCGTCTTCGAATTCGACCGCCGAATGAAGCACGCTTTCCGGATGGACCAGCACCTGTATCTTTTCGGCAGGCAGATCGAACAGCCAGCTGGCCTCGATGATCTCAAGGCCTTTGTTCATCATGGTAGCGGAATCGACGGTGATCTTCGCTCCCATGCTCCAGCGGGGATGCTTCAATGCCTGCTGCAAAGTGACCTGCTGCAGCTGCTCTGCCGTATAGCCGCGAAAGGGACCGCCGGAGGCAGTCAGCAGGATGCGGCGTACCGGATTTCCTGAGGCACCCTGCAGAGACTGAAAGATGGCTGAATGCTCGGAATCCACGGGAAGAAAGGCAACGCCCTTTTCTTTGACCGCATCCATGATCAGGCTTCCGGCAGCGACCAGAGTCTCTTTATTGGCAAAGGCGATATTGCGGCCGGCACGAATGGCTTCGTAGGTGGGACGGATGCCCATCATGCCCAAAAGCCCGTTGACCACCATGTCGCTGTTGATCATGGAGGCAGCGGTAACAAGACCGTTCATTCCGTAGCCGAAGCCGATCCCGGGAAACTCCTTTGAAAGCTGCAGCGCGTCGCTGCTGTTTGCGACTACCGCATAGCGGGGATTGAATCGGGTCAGCTGGCTGCGAAACAGATCAATATTGCGGCCTGCCGTAAGACAGGCGACAGTGAATTCCTCCGGATTTCGCCCGATCAGATCCAGGGTCTGAGTACCGATGGAACCGGTGGAGCCTAATACAGTGATTTTTTTCATGGCAGTTGGTATATACTTCTCTTCAATAATAGTTTTGACCCGCAAAACATGCGAAGGGCGTCAGATAATAAAGGTTATCCGGCCAAAAGGGTAAAGAAAACGGAGTAAACGTAATAGATCACCGGAGCCGTCAGCAATACCGAATCGATGCGGTCCATGACGCCGCCGTGGCCGGGAATCAGCTTTCCGTAGTCTTTGATGCCCATCTTCCGTTTAAATGCGGAGGCGATCAGATCGCCTGCCTGGGCAAAGGGCGATGCAAACAGACCGGCAGCAGCACAGTAGACAGCGCCGGAGGGCTCAAATAAAAGGCCGTAGAGCAGACAGAGCAGCATGCTGCCCAAAACGCCGCCCACAGCACCTTCGACAGTCTTTTTCGGGCTCAGGTTGGGGCAAAGCTTGTGTTTGCCCAGGAAATACCCTGTAAAATAGGCCATGGTATCGGTGCCGAAGGCCGAAAGAAAAACAAGCCAGATCCAACTGGTGTTTTCGGACGTCAGCACGATATGGATGCTGAAATAGCCGATGTAAAGAGCAGCCAGCGCAGCCAAAGGCCCATCAAAGACATCGTGATCCTTTCGAAACAGACTGACAAACAGAGCGGCAGCCACCGTGGCAAAAAGCCACAGATTCATGGCCAGAGCATAGCTTTCCGCAGATAAGACCTTCACGAACAGGAACAGGTAAGTGATGGCATATAAAGCCACCACGCTGGCGTAGCCGATCCAGGAGGCCGGTCTTCTGCCCATAACAGCAAGACCTTTAAAAAACTCATGCAGGCCGATCAGGGCCAATGCCAGACAAAGGCAGAACAGAGGTGTCTTTCCGTACCAGACGAACAGCAGCAGCGGCATCATCAGCACGCCGGATATGATGCGGGTCTTCATGATTTGATTCCTCCAAAACGGCGATCTCTGTGCAGATATTGATCGATCGCCTGATCGTATTCTTCGTCGGTAAAATCGGGCCAGTAGCAATCGGTGACCACCAGCTCGCTGTAGGCGCTCTGCCAGGTCAGAAAATTAGAAAGACGAAGATCGCCTCCCGTGCGGATGATCAGGTCCGGATCAGGCATGTCCTCTGTATAAAGCAGTCGGCTGAAATCGGTCTCGGTGAAGGAAGACAGATCGGCAAGGCCCTTTTCTGACAGCCGGGCCAGTATTTTGGCCGCTCTTAAGATCTCGGCTCTTCCGCCGTAATTGATGGCGATATTGAATACCAGACCGGTATTGTCTTTCGTTTTTTTGAGGGCAGCCTCTACCGCCCTGCGGGAATCCTCCGGGATCGCTGACCAGTCACCAAGGATATTGATCCTCACATTATTCTGATGCAGGCGCTCCAGCTCCGATGCCATATAGCGGACCAGCAGCTTGAAGATACCGGAGACCTCTTCCTCTGGCCGTTTCCAGTTCTCGGTGGAAAAGGCATAGACGGTAAGATAACGGATGCCCAGCTGATGGGTATGCTCCACCACGCCGCGAAGTGCTTCCATGCCTGCGTTGTGGCCCTGCACCCTGAGAAGACCTCTCTCCTTTGCCCAGCGTCCGTTTCCGTCCATGATCATGGCCACATGAACTGGCATTGCTTTACTGTTTTCTGACATGCTCATCACCTTCAAGAGGAACACTGCAGACCGTAAGCACGGCCCTTCCGCTCACTTCTTTCTGACCGATCACCCGAAGAGGGCCATCGACGCCCGCCTTCGGTTCGCCCTTAAAAAAGGGGCGAATAATTTCTTCACAATAAGAGATGCCCCAGCTTTGTAAAAGCTGGGACGCATCTTCGATCGTTAATCCTAAACAGTCAGGTATCTGCATCAGATCTCCATCAGTTCCTTATCTTTCTTTGCCAGGATGGCATCGATATCCTTCATGCACTTGTCAGTCATCTTCTGAATATCGTCCAGATCCTTCTTCAGATCGTCTTCGGTGATCTCGCTGGCCTTTTCTGCCTTCTTCAGAGACTCGTTAACATCTCTGCGAACATTTCTGACAGCGACCTTGGCTTCTTCTCCGTACTTCTTGATGACCTTAGTCAGATCCTTTCTGCGTTCCTCGGTGAGTGGAGGAATGACCAGACGGATGGATTTTCCGTCGTTGGTGGGATTGATGCCGATATCCGATACCTGGATCGCCTTATTGACATCCTTTAAGGATTTCATGTCGAAGGGGGTGATCAGAATGGTTCTTGCATCAGGGATCTGAATGCTGCACATGTTCTTTAAGGGAGTGGGTACGCCCCAATAATCGACGGTGATCTGGTCGAGGAGCGACGCGTTTGCTCTTCCTGCACGAACGGTGTTCAGCTCGGCTTCCAGCACGTGGAGCGTCTTGTTCATTTTTTCCTGATATTCTTCCTTAATGCTCATATTGGCCTCCTTGTTGATTGACCTGTTTATTCTACGACTGTACCGATCTCTTCGCCCATGCAGGCTCTGAGGATACCGTTTTCCTCAGCAAGACCGAATACGTGAATGGTGATATGGTTATCTCTGCAAAGCGAAGCAGCAGTGGAATCCATGACCTTAAGATCCATCTCCAGCACCTGGCTGTGGGTCAGATGAGAGAAGCGCTTTGCAGCAGGATTCTTTTCGGGATCGCTGTCGTATACGGCATCGACCTTTTTGGCCAGCAGGATCACATCGGCATCGATCTCTGCAGCTCGCAATGCGGCAGTGGTATCAGTACTGAAGAAGGGGCTTCCCAGACCGCCGGCAAAGATGACGATGGTTCCGTTTTCCAGATGCTTTAAGGCCTTATCTCTGTGATAAGGCTCAGCCACGTGCTCGATGGTAAGCGCTGTCTGAACGACTGCTTCTTCTCCGACTCTGCGAAGAGCATCCTTTAAAGCCAGCCCGTTGATGCAGGTGGCAAGCATACCCATGTAATCAGCAGAGGCTCTGTCCATATCACCGGAGGTACGTCCTCTCCAGAAATTTCCGCCGCCGACAACGATAGCGACCTGAACGCCGTGGGCCTTCAGATCTTTGATCTCTTTTGCGACACCGAGCAGAAGCTCGTCATTTATGCCATTGTGTGCTGCGCCGGCCAGGGCTTCGCCGCTGACCTTGAGCAGTACTCTCTTATACTTGATCGCCATGATGGTTTCCTCCAAAAAAATTCATCCATATAATTCTATCATATGGATGAATGATTTGCCATATTTTTTACGTGAAGTACGCCCTGCTCCCTACTTTGCCGCGTTGAAGATGGAGGGCGCCTTCTTATACAGCAGCACAGCTGCGATCACGGTCAAAACCGTTTCCGGCACCATGTACGATGCATTGTAGGTCAGGGAGTAAATAACAGCGCCCAGGCCGTCTTCCACCAGGGAAGCCCAGATCAGGAAGCCTGAAACAAAGGAGCAGAGGAATCTCATAAGGCATGCCAGCGCCGTGCCCATGGCTGCGCCCGCTGCCGTTTTGCCGCCAAAAGGCTTTGCCAGCGCGCCGGCAAGGCCCAGCACCATAAAGGCCAGTACATAATCCAGCAGGATCTCACCGACCAGGGCGATAAACGTACCTGCAGGAGGGGTCCAAAGGCCGCCCATCAGCATCTGCAGCAGCGCATTGGCAAAACCGGTGATCAGGCCCCATCTTGTGCCGTGGCGAAAGGAAATGATGATAAAGGGAAGCATGGAAAGCAGAGTGATCGAGCCTCCGTTGGGCATTTCGAAGATTTTGATCATCGCAAGGATATTGCCCACTGCCAGCAGCAGCGCGCATTCCACCAGGGTCGTAAGTTTTGAGTTTCTCATAAAAAAGGCACCTCCGTGTAAATAACAGAGGTGCCGCAAAATCGTTTGTCCACTCCCTACGCCGGCATTATCCGGATCAGGTAATAAGAGTATAATCTCAGCCTATCGGCACCTCTGTGTTGCATAATGATTTTAAAGTATAATCGGTTCAGACCCTTTTGTCAATTAGCTGATGAAGCCCTTTGCCTTCAGGATCTCGGTCGCCTTGGCTCCGTTGGCGTCGCTTACCAGTACGACGGGACCGGTGCAGCCCATGCCGGATTCGGCATAGATGCCTTCTGCCCACAGTGCGGTAGCAGCGTCTTCAATATCCATGACCTCGATACCCAGGATGCCGAAGGTTACGGTCTCCTTGGCAGGTGCAACGACCTTGGCAGCGCCGGCAGCGGGAGCAGCCTTAACATTGGCAGCCTTGATCTCTGCGACGATTTCGGCAAGACCTGCCTTATTGGCAGCAGCATATTCCTTGGCAGCGATCTTGTTCCAGCCGTTGTTGATCAGCTCAGCAGCGTAAGCGCAGGCATTGGCGATGACGGGAGCGCCGGAGGCTCTGGAAACGATGAGTACCAGATTGTTAAAGCCTTCGCCCAGGCCGGGGCCGTAGCCGAAGCCGCTTGCTTCGTAGGAACCGCCGGTGGTGTAAGCGCCGAACATCTTCATCATCAGGTTACCGGTGAGGGAATCCATTACCATGATGTCGGGAGTACCCTTCAGCAGGTCATTTCCTCTCATAACAGCACCGCCGTCAGCTCTGGAGCTTTCGGTGAAGTTGACCTTATAGCCGCCTTCTGCCAGCTTCTTCAGATACTTTTCGGTGGCCTTTGCGCCGTCTACGTTGGCGATACCGACGGTGGGGTTCTCAACGCCGCAAGCCTTTGCAGCGATGATGCCTGCTACGGTGTTCTTGACCATGGCGGCAACGCGGTCGGTGTCGGAGGTGCCGGTGGTGTTGGCGATGAACATTTCCTTACCGTAGGCGGGAGTTACGACTCTGCCGACGGTGGAAACGCCGATGGGGAACGGATAGTGAGCAGCTACTGCACCGTCGATCTCGCCGGATGCCAGCTTCGCTTCCATTTCCGCATGGCCGCCTTCCATGATAACGACCTTAACGCCCTTCTTAGCAGCCAGTGCAACTGCCTGCTTCAGGTTCTCTTCGCCCAGCTCGGTGCCCTCTGCAGCAAGACCGATGGTGACCGTCTTCGCTGCGCCGACAACGGCTTCTTCCTTACCAGTGTTCTTCTGAACGAGGAAGGAAACACCGTCGAACAGGTTGGTCATACGGCCGAGGAACAGGGAGCCCTTACCGATGATCATGGCATTCTTGGTGGTACCTTCCAGGATGCTCTGGCGAGCAAAGCCCAGATAAGGAACACCGGAGGGAATGTGACCCTGGGTGGGAGCGTAACCGGTCAGTCCGTGCTGCTCCATGAAGGTCTTCATTTCGGTCTTGGGGATCATGCCCAGCTTGACGCCCAGGGCAGCGATCATCTTGTTGTTTGCTTCGGTAACGTCACCAGCGCCGGCGGGCTTGAGCACGTCGGGGTTCTGCAGCTCAGGGCTGAACTTGTCGACGTCCATAAGAGACATGCCGTTGGCCTGCAGGGGATCCATGACCAGAGCCTGGATGACGCCCTGAGGAGCGGAGGAGGTACCTACGGTGTGGCGGCCCAGAACTTCAAGGTTGATCTCGGGGTTTACACCGTCATTTTCACTTACGAGGATAGCAAAGCCGCCCAGAACATCTTCCAGAACAGGCAGACCCTTCTTAACGTGGTCCTTGCCGTTCATGCCCAGCTTAGCGGTGCAGCCGCCGCCGACGACGACAACGTTCTTGTAGGCTCCGGACTTGACCAGAGCAGCTGCTTCTACCATAGCGTGGGAAGGTCCGGCGCAGAAGCCTCTTGCGTCGGAACCGGTTGCGTTCTTCAGACCTGCGATCTCAGCCTCTGCCTTGGCAAAGTTGCCGCCGCCGCGCTGGTTCATATCGCCGCAGGCTTCTTCGCAGCAGTCGACGACGTATTCGACATCGAGAGGATCGATGCCGGATTCGCGCAGCAGGTGCAGGATGGAAAGAACACCGGAAGCCTTTGCTACCAGGTTTTCAAACATAACGTGAGCAGAGAGGTTTGTATCGACATCGTGGGCTCTCTTTACATAGCCGACCAGCTTGCCTTCGTAGGTCATGGATTCGGCGTGCTCGTCATTAACGAAATGATCGATCTCAGACTGATCTACACCGTCCTTGACGAGGGCCATGATCTCTTCGGTGATAACTGGGTCTGCAGCCAGTTCTGCCTTGTGTGCTTCTACGAAGCCCTTTTCCAGGCGAACCAGATCGAAAGCGTCGCAAGCCTGCATGAGGAGAAGAAACTCAGCTTCGGGCATGATCTCACCGAACTTGCCGTATCTTTCGCCCTTAACTTCCTTGCCCTCTTCGTACCAGGGCTGGCCCAGCTGGGTCAGAGCTTCGATGGACATGTTTCCGATGTAGGTCTGGTTGGGAGCATAGTTTACGACCTGCTCGTAAGATCTCATATGAGATCCGATCTCCTTCAGATAATCGGAATTGGGGTTAACGATTTTTTCAGTAGTCTGGGTGGTGCCGTGATCCATTACCATTCCGGGTACATGGACCAGAACATAACCAGTTCCCTTGATTACACTGTTGCTCATTTCTGTCTAGTTATCCTTCCGATACAATGTGTATCTTTACAATAATTTATAAACACAAATCGTGTTCTGCTGAAGTATGGTAAGAGAGGAGCGATAAAATACCGCTCCCCTCAAAACTTAGCAATGTCTAATCTGAATTAGAGCTGTTCGCGGATCGCGTTCATTTCGCTGCAGATATCATCTACATCGAGAACCATTTCCATCATACCGCACTGTTCATCATAGACGTCCGCATTGAACTCCTCTTTTACTTCGGGTTCAACTACGTGATATACAGTGAGTCCCAACGAGACTCCAGCTAAAGGACCTGCGAAGGTAGGATCGCCCAGGGTTACAGTTTCAGCAGCAAGGGAAGCAGCTTCGCCTTCTGCTGCGCCCAGCAGAACTACAACGTTCTCCTGGCCGTACTGTTCGCTGAACTCAAGAACTCTCTTCTGATTTTCCAGGTCCATAGCGCCTGCTGCAGTTCAGACAAAGCACTCGGTGGAGCTGAAGATTACCTCAGCGCCGGCGGACTCTGCGCAAGCTGCAATTGCAGGACCTGGAATGCCATCACGGTCGCCAATGATGATGACTTTCTTGCCATCTAAAATTGCCATAACATTCCTCCTAATCAAATGCTAAGATTTAAAAATTTATTCTCACTGCAGGATTGCAGATCGAACCGTTAAAAATATGGGTACGATTACTTTACGGTAACGTACTTTTCTACCATAGCCAGAACGGAATCAGCGGTAGCATCTTCCTTTACCAGCTCGTCGACCTTTGCGCCATCCTTGTAGATGGTGATGGTGGGCAGGCCCAGAACCTTCTGACCGATAGCAAGTCTTCTTGCCTTGGTGGTGTTCAGGGAGCAGAACTTCATCTGATCTTCGTACTTGTCAGCGATGGCATGTACGTGGGGCATCAGAGCAGCGCAGGGAACGCAGCCGTCGCCGAAGTAGTCTACGAGAACGTAGCCTTCAGCCTGCAGTACTTCTGCTTCAAATGTATTCTTATCTACTTCAATCATGGGTATGTCTCCTTTTCTCTACAAAAGAATTACTTATGCTCGTCGATATATCTTGCAGCCTGCCATGCGGCGATCGCGCCGTCAGCAGCAGCTGTTACGACCTGTCTCAGTTCCTTGACGCGGCAGTCACCTGCGCAGTATACGCCGGGAACGCTGGTTCTCATCTGATCGTCGGTGACTACGTAGCCGTGATCCATTTCGACCTTGCCTTCGAACAGAGCGGTGGCAGGATCGTATCCGATAAATACGAAGATACCGAACATGCCGTCTTCTTCGTCTGCATAGACATCGGTCAGCTCGCCGGTCTTGTTGTTCTTTACGACCATGTGATTTACAAGGCCGTCACCGGTGATGTCAACGATGGAGGAGTTCCACATGAAGTCCAGCTTTTCGTTGGCAAATGCCTTTTCCTGAATGGTGGCAGCTGCTCTCAGCTGGTCTCTTCTTACGACCTGGTGTACCTTGCGGGCAAACTTGGTCAGATACATGGCTTCTTCCACTGCAGCA
>JABUTE010000087.1 GCA_021443825.1 Bacillota bacterium | reverse complement strand
GCCCAGACCGGCGTCTATCCAATGATATCTCCCGGCGGCTGGCAGCTGATCGGCGCAACTCCGCTGGAGTTTTTCGATGCCCGGTGCAGCGAGCCGGTGCTTTGTAAAGCGGGTGATTTTATCCGGTTCGAGCCCATCGATGTATGCGAGTATTATGATATTCGCCAGTCGATGCAAAGGGGCACCTATCAGCTTCGGATCACGGAGGTGGACCATGGCAATTAAAGTACTCAATCCCGGCGCTCTTACCACCGTGCAGGATCTGGGCCGCAAGGGCCTGCAGCAATTCGGCATTCCTTCCTGCGGGGTGATGGATACAAGAGCCTTCGCCGCAGCCAACCGGCTGTGCGGCAACGAGCCCGGGGCAGCCGCATTGGAAATGACCCTGTTTGGAGGAACCTATCAGTTTACGGAGGACGGCATCTTTGCCTTGACCGGCGCCGATATGGAGGGCACGCTGGATGGAGCACCCGTAACGCGCTATGCGCCTGTCTTCGTAAAGGCAGGGCAGGTGCTTCAGCTGGGCATGGCGAAGGCCGGCTGCCGTTGCTACCTGGCCTGGGCGGGCGGCATCGATGTTCCTCTGGTGATGGGAAGCCGCTCTACCGACCTGAAAGCAGGCCTTGGAGGCTACGAAGGCCGCAAGCTGCAGGCAGGAGATGTGATTCCCACCGGCTGCTTTGAAGGGTCTTTCGAAGCTCTTGAAACGCTGTGCGAAGAGCCTTGCGTGATGACCGGCAGAGCCGTCATCCGGGCTGTTGCAGGCCCGCAAGCAGACTGTTTTACCAAAGCAGGGCTGCAGACCTTCTTTTCCAAGCCCTATAAGCTATCGGGTCAGTGCGACCGCATGGGCTACCGTCTGGAAGGGCCTGCCATCGAGATCGCAGAGCCTGCCGAAGGCGACGGCCGCAAGGCCAAGACTACCGACATCATTTCCGACGGCATCGTTTTCGGCTCGGTGCAGGTGCCGTCATCGGGGCTTCCCATCGTTTTGATGGCTGACCGGCAGACCACCGGCGGCTATGCCAAGATCGCCACGGTATGCTCCTTTGATCTTCCCCTGCTGGCGCAGCTGAAGCCGGGGGATACCGTCCAATTTCAGCGGATCACGGTGCAAGAGGCGCAGCAGATCCTGGCAGAACAGAAATAAGAGGTGTTTTTATGTATAAGATCGATCTTAATTGCGACCTGGGCGAAAGCTTCGGTAACTATAAGCTGGGCATGGATGAGGCCGTGCTTCCCTTTATGTCGTCGGCCAATGTGGCCTGCGGTTTTCATGCCTCCGATCCGGTGGTCATGGAAAAGACCGTAGAGCTGGCTGCGCTGAATAACGTGGCGGTGGGCGCCCATCCCGGATTTCCCGATCTGCAGGGCTTCGGACGGCGCAACATGGTGATGACGCCTGCTGAGATCAAGGCGATCACCATCTACCAGATCGGCGCTCTGCAGGCCTTCTGCAAGGCAAAGGGCCTTGCGCTGCAGCATGTAAAGCCCCACGGGGCTCTTTACAACATGGCGGCAAAGGACCGCAAGATGGCCGATGCCATCGTAGAAGCCATTCTGGCGGTGGATCCTTCTCTGATCATGCTGGCTCCTGTTACCAGCCAGATGTATGCCTCGGCGGCAGACCACGGCCTTTCCGCTGCAAGAGAGGTCTTTGCCGACCGGGCCTATGAGGAAGACGGCTCTCTTGTTGCAAGAGGAAAAGAAGGCGCCATGATCACCGATGCGCAGGTCGCTGCCAAGCGGGTCGTTCGCATGATCAAGGAGGGCAAGGTCACTGCCATCACCGGAAAAGACATCGATATTCAGGCCGATTCGGTCTGCATCCACGGCGACGGGCCTTCTGCTATCGCTTTCGCGAAGACCATCACCGAAGTTCTGCATCAGGAGGGGATCGAGATCTGCTGCCTTGCTGATCTGAAATAGGAAGCCCCGCAATATCGCTCATTGCAGCAAAGCAGCTAAATTATTTATATGCCGTTTAGAGCCGCTCTCACCGTTTGGTGGGAGAGGCTCTTTTTTTATTTAAAAATTAGTGTTTATGCACAAAAGAATAGAAAAATAACAGAAGTATTTGACTATCAAACAATAAAACTGTAATATTCTGATAGGAACAGGAGATTTCTTATGAAACACAAAGCGGATATCAAAACGATCATTATTTTAGGTCTTGCGTGCTTTGCCAATTACTTCGGCGCCGGCAACCTGATCTTTCCTCCTTACCTTGGTCTGACCACCGGTAAGTCCTGGTTCATCGCATTTCTTTTGTTTATTCTTGTTGATGCAGGGCTTGCTGTTTTATGCCTGGTTGCCAGCGCAAGAAAGGGCAACGGCTTTACCGGCGTCGTCGACCGTCTCGGCTCGAAGCTGACGCCTGTCGTTCTCTTTGCCAATGCTCTTTGCCTGGGGCCTCTAATCGCGGTTCCCAGAACGGCTGCGACCACGTATTCTCTTACCTTCACGCCGCTGTTTCCCGGTGTCAGCTCCTGGCTGGTTTCCGGCGTCTTTATGGCTGTCGTCGCCTTCCTGTGCCTGAAGCCCTCCAAGGTGGTAGACGCCATCGGTCAGTACATGGCACCCATTCTGGTGGTCGGCCTTGCGATCCTCGTTGCAAAAGGCGTATTCGTATTGGCCGATAATCCGATCATCGGTGACATTGGCACCGTCCCTTCCCTTAAAGAAGGCCTCACAGCAGGCTACCAGACTATGGATATGCTGGGCTCTGCGCTTTTTTGTTCCATGCTTCTCATCAGCCTGGATTCCAAGAACATCGACGAAAATGACCGTGTCCGGACCTTGAGTCTTGCCGGTGTCGTCGCTTTTGTATGCCTCTTTTCCGTTTATATGGGCATCTGCTTTTTAGGCGTTAAGGTGACCGGTCAGTTTACCACGGACATTACCCAGGCCGAGCTTCTGGTCGCCATCACCGATCTGATCCTGGGCAAGGCGGGAACGGTGCTTCTTGGCATCATCGTTCTGCTGGCCTGCATGACAACGGCAGTGGGTCTTACTTCTTCCTGCGCAGATACCTTCCGCATCATCTTCCGCAAAGAAGATAAATATCCTCAGATCGTCGTGCTCTGCTGCCTGCTCAGCTTTGTGCTGGCCAACATCGGTCTTTCCAACATCATCGCCCTTGCCGCTCCCATTCTGGAGGTGCTGTATCCGGTCATCCTGATCTGCGTGGTCATGTCGTTCTTCCCTGAAGAAAAGCGGTTTCGCGAGGCTGCCAAGGTGGGCGCCCTGATCGCCGCCGGCATCGCCATTTATACCCAGGTCGATCTGTTCACTGCGGCTTCTTTGGGTTCGGCGTCTCTTCCCCTGTATGATCTGGGACTTTCCTGGGTGCTTCCTGCAGCCGCCGGCACCGTTTTGAATCTTCTGGTCACCAAAGACAGAAAAGCATAGCGATCTCTGACGGCTTCCGGTCATCGGACGGCAGGTGATCTCCTATCAGCAATAAAATACCGGACTCCTTACGGAGTCCGGTTTCTTGTATTTTTGCGAAGCTTTGGGCTTACAGGGCACTGACGCAGGCGCCCAGCACCTTGCCGATGGGCTCGCGGATGATCAGGTCGGCCATGCCATCGGAGGGGGTAGGCGTCAGGTTGATCAGTACAAGATGTTTCCCACGGAAATAGCGAAGCAGCCCGGCCGCCGGATAGACCACCAGGGAGGTTCCTCCCACGATGAGCAGATCGGCCTCTTCGATGGCGGAAACGGCTGCCTCTACCGTGGGTTCATCCAGCCCTTCGCCGTAGAGCACCACATCCGGCTTGATCATGCCGCCGCAGGGGCAGCAGGGCACCCCATCTTCGCAATGGGCGGGATCCATGATATAGGAAAGGTCAAAATGCCTTCCGCATTGCAGGCAGGTGTTGCGCTGCACGCTGCCGTGAAGCTCATAGACTTTTTTGCTTCCGGCCAGTTGATGCAGTCCGTCGATGTTCTGGGTGATGACGGCCTTCAGCTTTCCCATCTGCTCCAGCCTTGCCAGGGCCTTGTGGGCATCGTTGGGCAGGGCATCCTCTGCGATCAGGTTCTTTTTGTAGTAGTCGAAAAAGGTCTTGGGATGGCGGAAAAAATAGCCATGCTCGATCAGCTCCTCCGGCGAAAGGCCGTATTCCAGCCTTGCTTTATAAAGTCCGTTTTCCGAGCGGAAATCGGGAATGCCGCTTTCGGTGCTGACGCCGGCGCCCCCGAAAAAGACGATGCTTTGCGATTCCTTAAGCAGCGAAACCAGTTCCTCGTACATGATCACAGACCTCCTTTGTTAAGCAAATCTTAAGAAATTTTGTGAAAATTATATCATGTTTTCGCCCCTGCCGGCGGCAGAAAATGCTATAATAATTTCCTAAGTCTTTTCAAAAGGGACGTCGTTATTTCTTATAGTAAAGAAAAGGGGTTAGACACAACATGTCAGACGAAAAAAACACCGAAAAGCCCGTAAAAGAAAAACGGGTGCGCACAGCCGCTCAGAAAAAGAAGCTGCGCAGACGGATCATCTGGTTGGTGATCCTGGCGCTGCTTTGCGCCGGCGGCTATTTTGCATGGCAGAAATTCGGAAAGAAAAAAGCCACCTACGAAGCCCTGACCGACTGGGTCAGCATCGGCTCCATCTCGGCTAAGGTGGAGGGCAGCGGTCTTACCAAGGCGAAGAGCAGCAAGACCATCTCTCTTTCCACGGCAGGCACCGTGTTGGATGTCTTTGTAGAAGAAGGCCAGCAGGTCATGGCGGGAGATCCGCTCTTTACAGTCGATTCACCCATGGCAAGCCAGCAGGTTGCCAGCGCCGAAAACGAAGTGGAAAAGATCAAAAAAGAGATCGATCAGGTCTATGAAGATCAAAAGGGGCTTAACCTGGCTGTTCCCTTCAGCGGAAAACTGCTGGAGACATCCCCGATTGCGGCCGGTGAAAAGATCGGCCGCGGCACTCCCGTCGCCAAGCTGGTCGACGATACCCGCTTCACCCTCACCCAGTATTACAGCTATGCGTATAAAGCGGATATCAAAAAGGGCATGCAGATGGATGTCTCCATCCCTGCCCTGATGACCTCGGTAAAAGGAACGGTTTCGGAGATCCGCTACGTAGAGCGCATCACCCCCGAAGGCTCGAAGCTCTTTGCTGTAGAGCTGACGGTTCCCAATCCCGGCATCCTCACAGAGGATATGCTGGTCAGCGCCTATACCACCGTCAGCGGCGAAAAGGTCTATCCCTACGAGGCAGATAAGCTGAAGTATTACCAGACCAAAGAGCTGACCTCCACCGTGGACGGCACGGTGCTTTCGTGCAATATCTATGACTATATGAAGGTGAGCGCCGGTCAGGTCATCATGAACATCGACGGCGATGACAGCGAAGCTCTGATCCTCAGCCTGCAGTCGGAGCTGGAAGAGGCCGAAAAGAAGCTGGCAGACGCACAGGAAAATCAGGCCAACTGCAATGCGGTCGCGCCCATCGACGGCATGGTCATCGGTTTGAATATCTATCCCGGAAGTGAAGTCGCATCCGGTGATGCGGTCCTGACTATTTCCGACCGCAATACCATCACCGTCAATGCCAATGTCGACGAGCGCAACATCAGCTACGTTAAGGTGGGCATGCCCGTAACGCTGGATCAGTGGGGCTCCATGGGCTTCGGCACCGTCGAGAGCATCAGCCTTTCCAGCAATATCAGCAACGGCACCGCTACTTATCCCATCGTCATCTCGGCAGATAACAGCGATGGGGCTCTGCAGCTCAACAGCTACATCAGCTATACCATCGAAGCCAGCCGCTCCGACAACTGCCTGATCGTTCCCCTGCAAAGCGTCAAGAACGTGATGCTGGCAGACGGCAGTGAGGCGACGGTCGTCTATGTCAAGGCCGATTCGGCTCCTGACAATACGGTCGAGCTGATGCCCACCGAAGATGACGGACAGCCTCAGTGGGGCGCCATGGATGATTCGGTTCCCGAGGGGTTCTGGCCTGTTCAGGTTGAGATCGGTCTTTCTGACAGTGCCAACGCCGAGATCAAATCCGGTCTGGAGGAAGGCACGGAGATCTTCACCCAGATGGTATCGTCTCAGGTATGGAACTAACATGGCAAACTTCATAGAGATCAAAGACGTGTACAAGATCTATTCGGAAGGTCTGGAGAGTGAGGTCAGAGCCCTGGACGGGGTATCCCTGACCATCGACCGGGGCGAATTCGTGGCCATCGTCGGCCAGTCCGGCTCCGGAAAATCCACCATGATGAATGTTCTTGGATGCCTGGATGTTCCGACCAGAGGAACCTATCTTCTGGACGGAACCGACGTGGGAACTCTGTCCGATTCACAGCTTTCCCATATCCGAAACCGTCAGATCGGTTTTATCTTTCAAAGCTATAATCTGCTGGCAGGGCTGAATCTTCTGGAAAATGTGGAGCTTCCCCTGACCTATACCAATATGGATTCCATCGACCGCAAAGAAAAAGCCATGCAGGCGCTGGAAAAGGTCGGTCTTGCGGAGCGAGCCAAAAGCTTTCCCAAGCAGCTTTCCGGAGGTCAGCAGCAGCGGGTCGCCATCGCAAGAGCCATCGCCGATGCTCCTCCTGTCATCATGGCAGACGAGCCCACCGGCGCGCTGGATTCCCGCACGGGCAAAGAGATCCTGGCCTTTTTGCAGCAGCTGAACAAGGAAGGCTCCACCGTGATCCTGATCACCCACGACAACGGCATCGCGGCAACGGCAAAGAGGATCGTCCGCCTTTCCGACGGAAAGATCATCGAGGATAAGCAGCAGGAGGTGGACTGGCAATGAAGATCCTGCAATCTGTCAAGCTGGCCTGGCGCTCCATCAATTCCAAGAAGGCTCGCTCCGTTCTTACGGTGCTCAGCATCTTTATCGGTATCGCCTCTGTCATGGCCATCGTATCGGTCATGGAGGGCATGAAGGACTTTACCCGCAAGCAATATGCGGCGATGGGCTCCAACAAGATCACCGTCAGCATCTACAGCTGGGCCTACGACGAAGAGGGCAACAACCTGTCGAAGGACTATTATCCCGAGCTGCAGAGCTTTTGCGCTGCCTTTCCCCAATACATCGAAGGAGTAACGCCCAACGGCCGCTCCAATGCCACCGTCGTCTACGGAACCAAGAATTCCGACAACATGGAGTATCAATACGATGAGAACTGGAATCAGACCTCCGGTCCTCCCACCGTATATTACGGCAGCGAGCTGTTCTCTGCTGTCAACAACCTGGAGCTGGCCTCCGGAAGAGATCTTTGCTACATGGATCAGCAGACCTATAATCAGGTCATCGTCATCGGCTCCAAAACGGCCGAGATCTTCTTCGGAAAGCTGAATCCCATCGGCAAGGTGATGCAGCTCAACGGGCAGAATTTTACTGTCGTCGGCACCTATGCTCCACGCGCCTCCAACGACCAGCAGGCCTTCAGTCTGGACTGCATCATGGTCATTCCGTATACCACGCGGCGGGTGCTGGGCGAGCAGGTCATCACCGAGTATTACATCAAGGCAAAGGATTCCGATTCCATCAACCAGGTCATCACCCGCGTCGGCGGTTTTCTGAAGGGGATTGTTCCCACCAATAACGGCGGCTACAATGTCTATTCCGAATCCTCCTGGCAGGAGTCGGAAAACGAATACATGACCATGATCGGTCTGGTGCTGGGCGGCATCGCTGCCATCAGCCTTCTGGTCGGCGGCATCGGCATCATGAACATCATGCTGGTCACCGTCACCGAGCGGACCAGAGAGATCGGTATCCGCCGGGCGGTAGGTGCTACCCGAAAAGATATCATCCTGCAGTTTCTCATCGAGGCCGGCATGATCTGCGGTCTGGGAGGGATCTTGGGAATCGTCGTGGGAAGCGGTCTCAGCTTCGTATTGGGAAAGCTGATCTTTAAAACGGTCATCTATCCTCTGCCATGGGTCACCCTGAGCGCCTTTGCTCTGTCTGTGGCGCTGGGAATGATCTTCGGCTGCTATCCTGCAATCAAAGCATCAAGGCTTCAGCCTGTAGAAGCGCTGCGAGCCGAATAGGGGGAAATTATGATAAAACGAATGACGAGCGTGCTGCTTTGCATCGCTCTTGTGCTGGGAATGACTGCAGCGGCCTTTGCCGGCTCGGTCTTTTTCGATATCACCGATAACGAGACTGCCAAAAATGCGGAAGTTCTGCGTCTGATGGGCGTCATCGAAGGCTATGGCAACGGCCAGTTCCGCCCGCAGGCAGCTCTTTCCAGAGCGGAATTCTGCAAGATGGCCATCTATGTGCTCCAGTGCCAGGACGAAGCTGCAAAATACGAAAATGTGACGGTCTTTCCCGATGTAAAGCCGTCTCACTGGGCAGCGTCTTTGATCAATCTCAGCGCAAAGGGCAAGAAGATCATCGTCGGCTACGACGACGGCTATTTTCGCCCCAATGCCTCCGTTACCTGCGGCCAGGCCGTGACCATTCTGCTGCGCATGCTGGGCTACAGCGACGAAGAGATCGGCGGTGTATGGCCCGACAGCTATATGGCCCAGGCCAAAGCCATCGGTCTTCTTGACGGCGTAGCGGCAGACGGCCGCACCGCCATTACCCGAGCCCAGGCAGCGGCCCTGTTTGCCAACCTGCTGACGGCAGAAACACCAGACGGAGGCCATCTGTATACCCTGACCGACGAGGTGATCTTTAAATCCATCAGCGGTGGAACCAAGATGAACTGCTCCGGCGGCGACTCTTACACAATGGCTTGCAAGATCACTTCCTCCACTCTGACCGGCATGACGGGCCAGGTGGTGCTCAATGCAAAGGGCAAGGCGCTCACCT